>JAISQR010000033.1 GCA_031274035.1 Treponema sp.
GGAAAACGGACGGGAGAATGGGCATAATGAGCCCCTTCCCACCTGATATGGGGAAGCAATTTAGGCTGCCCTCCTGAAACTTACATCGTTTTTTGCTGAAGCCCCACAGGCTCCTAGGGATTTGAACGGAAAACTTAACACAAGGGGCGCCCCGCCCCGCTCATCGCGTCCTTCATCTCCTTGACATAGCGGTAGATATACCTTCCCGCGTCCTCCCCGCGGTCCTCAATAATTTTGACGATGGCGCTTCCTACGATAACCCCGTCGGCAATTTTGGCAATCTCCGCCGCCTGGGCGGGGGTATGGATGCCGAAGCCGACCGCAGCAGGCAGTTTTGCCAAAGGTTCCGTCGCGGACCGGTTTGCGGCTGACTTTACCGAATCAATAATGGAAACCAAATCCGTTTTTATCTCCCCCCGGACTCCGGTAACCCCCAGAGACGAAACCAGATACAAAAAACCCGCCGCGGTCTGGACGATCTTTTTTATCCGCTCTTCCGAGGTGGGCGCGATAAGGGAGATGAGATCCACCCCGTATAGCGCGGAGATTTCCCGCACCTCCCCCTGTTCCTCAAAGGGCAGGTCCGGGATGATGATCCCGTCTACACCGGCCTCCCGGCATTTTTTAAAAAAGGCGGCATAGCCGTAATTGAATACGGGGTTAAGGTAGGTAAGGAACACCAAGGGCGTTTCAATTTTACGCCGCAGCCTTTCCACAAGCTGGAAAAGTTTATCCACGGTGGTTCCCGCGGCCAGGGCCCGGATGTTGGCCCGCTGGATCACCGGGCCTTCGGCGATGGGGTCGGAAAAGGGAACGCCTATTTCTATCAGACCGGCCCCGGCCCTGACCATTTCCAAGATAAACTCCTCTGTCTTTTCAATACTGGGATCTCCGCCGGTTACAAAACCGATAAAAGCCTTGCAGGAAACGCCGTCCCTTTCAAATGCCCTGTGAATCTTACTCATGAATATCCTCTCCCCGGTATTTTGCGATTGCCAGCGGCAAGCGCCTTATTGAAAAAAGTTCCAATGCTACTCATTGATTACCTGCCCGCGGTATTTTGCGATTGCAACGGCAAGAGCCTTATTGAAAAAAGTTCCAATGCTACTCATTGATTACCTGCCCGCGGTATTTTGCGATTGCCGATACGTCCTTGTCCCCCCGGCCGGAAAGACAAACGATAATGCTTTCATCCCTGTCCAGTTTCGGCGCCAGGATCCGGGCATGGGATACCGCATGGGCGCTCTCGATAGCACAGATGATCCCCTCGGTCAGGGCAAGGTACTCAAAGGCCGAAACCGCTTCCTCGTCGGTAACCGGTACATATTCGGCCCGTCCTGTATCATGGAGCCAGGCATGTTCCGGGCCTATCCCCGGATAGTCCAGCCCCGCTGAGATCGAATAGACTGGGGCGATCTGTCCTTCCCCATTCTGGCAAAAGTAGGACTTCATCCCGTGGAAGACCCCTATCCTACCCTTAGACATGGTAGCGGCGTGCTGTTCCGTATCGATCCCGCGCCCGGCGGCCTCGCAGCCGACGAGCCTTACGGTTTTGTCGGGAATAAAGTGATAGAAAATGCCCATAGCGTTGCTGCCGCCCCCTACGCAGGCAATCACCGCGGCAGGGGTTTTCCCCTCCCGTTCCAGTATCTGTTCACGGGCCTCCCTGCCTATCACGCTCTGGAAGTCCCTGACTATGGTGGGGAAAGGATGGGGCCCCATTACCGAACCTAACACGTAATGGGTGTCATGGAGGCGGCTTACCCATTCCCGCATGGTTTCGTTTACCGCGTCTTTAAGGGTTTGGGTGCCGGAGGTAACGGCGTTCACCTTGGCCCCCAGCAGTCTCATGCGGTACACGTTCAGGGCCTGCCGCTCGGTGTCCTCTTTACCCATAAAAATTTCGCACTCCATCCCCAAAAGGGCGGCGGCGGTGGCGGCGGCGACCCCGTGCTGACCCGCCCCTGTTTCGGCGATGATCCGGGTCTTCCCCATCTTTTTGGCAAGCAGGGTCTGGCCCAAAACATTGTTGATCTTGTGGGACCCGGTATGGTTCAGATCCTCCCGTTTAAGGTAGACTTTTGCGCCTCCCAGATCCGCCGTCATCCTTTCGGCATAATACAAGAGGGACGGCCGCCCCGCATAATTTTTAAAAAGCCCCTCAAGCTCCGCCGTAAAATTAGGATCGTCTTTATAATGGTTATAGGCTTTTTCCAGGTTGATGATCTCGTTCATCAATGTTTCGGGAATATACTGCCCGCCGTAATCGCCGAATCTGCCGTTTTTCATCGGTTTATCCTCCATCGACATTATTCCTCTGCCCGTACCCGCCGCACCAGACGGATCATCTTTTCCCGGTCTTTGATCCCGCCGGTTTCCGCTCCGCTTGATACATCGATTCCGTAGGGCTTCAGGGACAGGGCTTCCGCTATATTATTGCTATCAATGCCCCCGGCAAGGAAGCAGGGAGCGTTGAAGCCTCCGAAGCCCTGGAATTTTTCAAGGAGGCCCCAGTCAAAACATTTGCCCGTACCTCCCCCCTGATCGAATAAGAGATAATCCGGCGCCCCCCGCAATTCAGGCCGGTACTGTTCCGCGGCGCTTGGCGTTCCGGCCTCCGGCGCAAGGGCTTTCCAGAAGGCAAGATCATCCCCGGTTTCCACCCGCACGGCCTTGATCACCGGCGCCCCGCAGGCATCTTTTAAGGCGGCGATATAGGCGCCGTCCTCGCTGCCGTGAAGCTGAACCAGGGCGATGATCCCCTTTCGGTATAGGGCCGCGGCTTCGGCGACAGGGGCGTTTACAAAAACCCCCGCGGGGATAATATCCGGCGACAGCCTCCGCCGCAGGCGGAGGGCGTTTTCCGCGCTAACCCGCCGGCGGCTCGGCGCGAACACAAAGCCGATAAAATCAGGCTTGGCCTCGTTGGCGGCTTCTATGTCCTCTTCCCTGAACAAACCGCATATCTTAATTTTTGCCATTCCCTCCGCCCCGCAGTTCCGCCAGGTAGTTTTTTTTATCCGCGGAACGCATCGCGGCCTCGCCGATAAGCACCGCGTTTATCCCAAGTTCTGTTACAGTCCGTATGTCCGCCGGGGACCGGATGCCGCTTTCGGAAACCGTGATGATCCCCGTGGGGATGAGCGGCCGCAGACGGCTTGTAAGGCCCAGATCAACCTGGAAGGTTTTGAGATCCCGGTTATTGATCCCGATGATCCGGGCCCCGGCATCCTGCGCGGATTGCAGTTCCTCCGCGGTATGGACTTCGACAAGGCAGGAGAGGCCCAGGGTATCCGCAAGGGCGGCGTACTCCCTCAAGGTTCGGGTATCCAGGAGGGCGCAGATAAGGAGTACCGCGGAAGCCCTCAGAAGTTTTGCCTCATAAATCTGGTAGGCGTCTATAGTAAAATCTTTGCGGAGTACGGGAACCTTCACCGCAGCGGCAATGTCTCGGAGGTATTCATCTTTTCCTAAAAAGTATTCCGGTTCGGTAAGGACCGAAATAGCCGCCGCCCCGGCTTCCTCGTATTCCCCGGCGATTTGCAGGTAGGGAAAATCCCCGGCGATGAGCCCCCTGGAGGGGGACGCCCGTTTCACCTCGCAGATAAAGGAGAGCCCCGGCAGGATAAGAGCCTTTTCAAAGGCAAACGCTGTTTCCCCCGCAAACCCTTCGGCCTTGGCAAGGGCCGCGTCTCTGACTTTTTCAAAGGGAACCGCATCCTTAACCCGCTCTACCCGCCTGCGGGCAGCGGCGGCAATTTCATCCAATATCATTTGGGTACGTCCGCGGTATCTCCCCCGATGTTCCCCGCGGAAAGGCTGATAAACTGCTCAAGCCGGGCCAGGGCCTTGCCGCTGTCGATAGTTTCCCTGGCAATTTCCACACATTCATTCATGGAAAAAGCGGGGCGGGCGATGTAGATCGCGGCCGCGGAATTGAGAAGCACCGCGTCCCGCTTGGGACCCTCTCCGCCGGATAAAACGGCGCGGGTTATCTTTGCGTTATCCGCCGGAGAGCCCCCCTGGAGGTCTTCTTTTTTGCATCTCCGCAGGCCGAACTGCTCAGGCTCAATGGTGTAAGACATAAAAACGCCGCTCCGTACCTCGCAGACGCTGGTGGGGGCGCTTACGGAAATTTCATCAAATCCGTCCCGGCCGTAAACCACCAGCGCGTTTTTTACCCCCAGGTTGGAAAGCACCTGGGCCATAGGTTCGATAAGGTCCGCGTCGTAAACACCCAGAAGCTCCATGTTCGCCCCCGCGGGATTGACCAGAGGGCCCAGAACATTGAAGATGGTTCTGATCCCCAATTCCTTCCTTACCGGGGCCACGTACTTCATGGAGATATGGTAGTTCTGGGCAAAGAGGAAACAGAGATCGATAGTTTTGAGCAGTTCCAGGCTCCGTTCCGGGGGTATAGTGATATCCACTCCCAGGCTTTCAAGCACATCCGCCGCGCCGCTTTTGCTGGAAGCCGCCCGGTTCCCGTGTTTTGCCACGGGGACGCCCGCCGCGGAAACAACTATCGCCGAGGTGGTGGAGATATTAAAGGAATTGGAAAAATCACCCCCAGTACCAACGATCTCCAGCACATCCATATCGTGGAGGATGCGGATACAGTGCTTCCGCATCCCCGCCGCCGACGCGGTGATCTCCTCAATAGTTTCCCCCTTCACCGCCATAGCCGTAAGAAAGGCCGCCATCTGAATCTCGCTGGCCTTCCCCCCCATGATCTCGTCCATTACCGTTTCGGCCATTTCGTAACTCAAGTTCTCCCGCCGGGCCGCCTTAACAATCGCTTCTTTAATCATAGACAAACTCCTTCACAAATTCTGTAACTACGCAGGTATGTATAATTTTTTATACACGCTTCAAGCGCTTTTAACAAAGGAACGCCGCCGATTGCGCCGCGGTAGCGCTATCCCCGGCAGTCCTGAGCAGCTACAGAATTCATCCTCTTCAGTTTTGACTCATTTCCAAAAAGTTGGCAAGTATCCGCTTTCCCTCCGGGGTCATAATTGACTCAGGATGGAACTGCACCCCATACACCGCATGGTCCCGGCGCCGCACCCCCATGATTTCCCCGTCATCGCTGCGGGCGGTAACGGCGAGGGTTTTGGGGATGGTGTCCGCGACGGCGGACAGGGAATGGTACCGCGCCCCCTGAATGACCGGCGGCAGCCCCGTAAAGAGAGGGCAGTCCGCCTCCAGGGTAATGGCGGACGCCTTTCCGTGCATCAGGGTTTTGGCGTAGCCGACAGTCGCCCCAAAAACCTCGCAGATCGCCTGGTGCCCCAGGCACACCCCCAGAATGGGTATCTTTCCCGCAAAAGCGGAAATAACCGGTTCGCAGACCCCCGCCTCGGAGGGCTTTCCCGGCCCTGGGGAGATAACGATATGGCTGGGCCGCAGAACTACTATGTCCGAGAGGGATATCCTGTCATTACGGACTACCTTGATATCGGGGTTTAGAGATCCCATAAGCTGGTAGAGGTTAAAGGAAAAACTGTCGTAATTGTCGATAAGTAAAATCATAGGGGGGCTCCTTCGGCCATTTCCAGGGCCTTGATCACGGCCCGCATCTTGTTTTCACATTCCTCAAATTCCTTTTCAGGAACGCTGCCGGCCACGATCCCCGCGCCGGAGCGGACAAAGACCTTGCCGTTTTTTTTGAAGGCGATCCGTATGGCGATACAGGTATCCAGGTTCCCGGAAAAACTGATATATCCGATAGCCCCGCCGTAGAGACCGCGTTTATTGTTTTCCAACTCGTTGATGATCCGGCAGGCGCGTATCTTGGGCGCCCCGGAGAGGGTTCCCGCGGGGAGCACCGCGTCAACCGCGTCCATGGCGGTCTTGCCTTCCCTGATGAGCCCCCGCACGGTGGAACCGATATGCATCACATGGGAAAATTTTTCCACCGAAAGGTATTTTTCTACCGACACCGAACCGAAACGGCTGATCTTTCCAATATCATTCCGCCCCAGGTCCACCAGCATGTTGTGTTCCGCCAGTTCCTTGGCATCCGAAAGGAGTTCCTTTTCCAGGGCGGCGTCCTCCTCCGGCGCGGCCCCCCGCTTTCGGGTCCCCGCCAGGGGAAAGGTAAAAAGCTCCCCCTCCCGGAGCTTCACCAGGGTTTCAGGGGAGGCCCCGGCGATTTCAATATCGTCGCTGGAAAAATAAAACATATAGGGGGAAGGGTTAATGGTCCGCAGAATACGGTAGGTATCAAAGAGGCTGCCTTCGATCTCAGCCTCAAGCCGGTTGGACAGTACCACCTGGAATATATCCCCCTCGTGGATATACTCCTTTGCCCGGCTTACCATGGCGCAGTACCGTTCCCTGTCAAAGAGGCTGCGGAAGGGAGAACGGATTCTAAGGGGCGGTATCCCGGCAGGGCTTCCCGTTTCTATAAGCCGCCTCATCTGGTCCAACTCGCCCGCCGCCCGGTTATAATTTTCCTCCAGGGCCTCGGTTTTCACGTTGACCACAAGAACAATCTTCCCTTCAAGGCGGTCATAGGCAACGATCTTATCGAAGAGCATGAGGTCCGCGTCTTTAAAGTTTTCCTGATCCTCGGCATCCAGGGTTAGGGAGGGCTCACTGTATTTGACGTAGTCGTAGGAAAAATATCCCACAAGCCCTCCTGCAAAGGGGGGCAGCCCCGGCAGAGAGGGCCCCTTGTTTTCCTCTATAATATTCTTGATATAAGCGCCGGGGTCCTGGGTATCCACCTTGATATGGGCGCCGTTTTTGATGCTCAAAGCCCCGTTGACGCAGGTGATCTCCAGCTTGGGGTCATAACCCAAAAAGGTATAACGGCCCCACTGTTTTGAATCCTCAAGACTTTCCAGGATGAAGCACTGGCGGCTTATGTTTTTAAGCACCCTGAAGGTGTCCGTGGGGGAACGATTCCCCGCGTCCATACTTGTCCACACGGGAACCGTCCGGTACTCCTGTGCAAGGGCCTTTAGCTCTTTCAAATCCGGCAGGCAGATCATAGATACCTCCTTGTGTGATGTTTCTACAAATAGAAACATTTGATATACTTTTTATATAGTAATCACTCTATTTTGTCAAGGGGGTGTCAAGACGCATCAGCAATTTTACTTTTAAGTCCCCTCCGAAAACTCTGTTTCCGTGAATTTCGACTTTTTTCTGAAATCCTAAGTCTTTATAATACAATGACTTACGAAAGACTAGGAGTTTGTTGCGCTTCGCGCATAAAATGGTATAAATATTCATAAACATGAATATTTATACCTTACAAACTCCGAAAGCATGCTCATTGATCGGGATTTTTTGCATGAATATGCAAAAAATCCACAAGTGCAACAGGCTGCTAGGAGCCTGTGGGGCTTCAGTAAAAAACGGCATGGGTTTTGAGGAGCAGGCCAAAATGCTTCCCCGTATCGGGTGGGATCGGGCTCAATTTGCCCATTCCCCCGCCTGTCCCCCCCCCCCTATCCCGAGAAGGACAGACCTCTCCCACCCCCCAGCGAGAATAATCTCTTCACATCATAGGCCAAGGTTACCAAGTCTCATTCGGTCCCTACCCTCTCCAGCCCCCTCAGTAAAAACTGCCGGAACCCTCGAACCGCAGGTTCGACGCCGCTTTGATTGTTTGCGAAGGGTACATACCCAAGAACCCGTCTTTCGGAGGGGGAGCCTTGGGGTGAAACTATGGGTATGGTTGATTTTGAAGCTCTGTAAGCCAAGCCGCTCTATGATGTCTACAATGAAATATGCCAGATGATTTTCAGGCAGCTATTCCCGTAAATCCGGCGGGAAGAACACGGGACCCGGTCTATGTTTACCAGTCGTGTACTCATAGGTGAATTTTACAGGAAGAGGCGGCGGCGTGTCGATCCCTCCAAAGTCCCACAGGCTGCTAGTAAAGACTATAGTTGTGAATGAATTTATGATTTTTATGCAAAAAATCCCAATTAATGGACTGCCGTGCTCTTCGAGCATCAGCAGTTTTCAACGTATAATCGAACCATCGAACCTCCGGTTCGTATTCACCTTTGTGAATTTTTATACGGTTTTAAACGCAACAATCTGCTAAAAATATGCAATTTCAATAAAATAGTCGGGGTTATAACAAGAATCAAGCGGAATGATCGTTCTGTTAAGGGAGTCGATGTTTACAGTATCAAGTTTTATATCGGGAACGACACGCGATAGAACAATGGAGAGCAGTTCTGTGCAATAAATAGCAGACTCATCGTTCAAATCGAAGTTCCAGTCAAAAGGCCGTCCCTGCAAGAGCGATGCTTCAACGGCGATGCGGTCCGCGCTGGATGTATTCCCAACTGTATCTTTTATACGGAAAATACCCGCGCTTTTTGCTATATCCAGAAATTCCTGTAAACCGGTTTCCTTAACTTTATTCAGCCCGTCGTCCGAACCCGCTTCCGCATGAATAACCCATATACCGGTATCATCTTTTTTTACAATACCCAGGTGAGAAAAACGTTTATCACGGGGCGAGACGCCGCAGAAATACAGGGACCAAATACGGTTGCCCATCCGGCAGATAATATCACCGTTCTCTAAGAATACACCCAGCGTTTCAGCGTCAAGACCTTCACGCGGCTTCTGTATATGCGGATATATCCGCATAAAACAGAGAAGGGCAATAAAAAAAATTGCAGAAATCAATAATTTGGCTTTCATGCCGGACGCCGGTAAAGCTCTAAACATCCAGATGGAATTTTTGGAGCTTCCCCATAACTTTACCGTGAAATGCGTTTCATTTCAATAGTTTATCCTTTAAGCGCCCCTTCGGTAAGTCCGCTGATGAAGAAACGGTTTAGGAACATATAAACTATCAGCATAGGGATCAATGAGATACTGATACCCGCAAGGGCCAGATCCCAGGAAGAAGCGGCTTCGCCTGATGATTTTAGATTGATGACGCCGACCACTAACGGAAAATTCTGCGGACGCGATATGGTAAAAACATAGGGCATAAGATAGTCGCTCCATGCAAGGCGGAAAGAGATAAGCCCTATGGCCGCTATGAGGGGCTGGGTAAGCGGCGCGATGATCGAGATGAAAATACGGGCAAAACCGCAGCCGTCAATGCGGGCCGCCTCATCAATTTCCTTTGGAATCTGATTAAAAAAACTTGTAGAAAGAAATACCTGCGTAACATTAAGCCCAAAGACATGGACCAGAACAACCCCCCACAAGGTACCGTTAAGTTTTACCGCCCTGATCACCCCCATCTGGGGAAAGAGGCTGAGTGTTCCAATCGAAATAAACAGCGAAGCCATAACCAGCGAATAGACAAACCTGGTAAACGGCGAGGTCCCCCGCGAAAAGACATAGCCTTCTACGGCGGCGGTACAGATACAGCCTATGACAATAAAGAAACACATATAAATGCTGTTAAAGGTATACCGCGCAAAATTACCCAGCTTCCATGCCTTAACATAGTTAGCCGCCTGCCATGTTTCAGGTAACAGTTTTACCCCGCCTACCATGATTTCCTGGTTCGATTTAAAAGAAGACAACAGAATATATATAACCGGAAACAAGGCTATGAACGCCGTAAATATCAGAAATATGTAAATGAATATTTGCGGGTATCTCAATTTAATAACCGTCGATAAAGCCCTTTCTTTAAGTAAAACCCCTCCATTCCGCCGGTTTTCGCTATCCCCCGCAGGCGGCCGAATAGTTGCCTTCATTCAATAAATCTCCTTCATTCTTTTGGAATGTTTCAGATAGATAATAGTCATCACGGCAAGAATGATGCCGGTAACAACCGTAAGCGCCGAGCCGTAACCGTATTGGGAAATTCGTCCCGCGTCCCCGTATTGAAAGAAATACTTGAAAATGTAGGTCATTACCACTTCGGTTGTACCGCCGGGTTGTCCGTTTGTCATTACCAAAACAAGATCGGCAATACGCATGGTTCCCAACATGCTAAGCATAAAAACAACCTGCATAACCGGCGCCAGGAGGGGGATAGTGATACAGAAAAACTGCCTGGATCCGGAAGCGCCGTCAAGAGTAGCGCACTCGTACAGTTCCAGAGGGATGTTCTGTAAACCCATAAGAAAATACATCATATTAAGACCGAACGTTGACCAAAGCGAAACCATAAGAACAACCGTCAGGGCTATCCAGCGACCGCCGAACCAGTTGATGTTTTCCCTGATAATACCCAGCCATATCAGGAAGGCGTTTACAATTCCGTTATATGCGCTGAAAAGAATGGTAAAGATAAGTCCGATAACGGCAATACTGAAAATAGCCGGCAAAAAATAGATAATTCTGAAAACAGAAGCGGCTTTAACACGGTTGTTGACAAAAAACGCAAGGGTAATAGCCAGGGGCATTTCGATAAGCAATTTGGCGGCGGCAAGGTAGAAGGTGTTAGTTATGGCGCGCCAGTAGTTTCCATCGCGGGTAAAGATCCTGATAAAATTTTCCGCTCCGATAAAGATTGCCTTGCCGTAACCGGCATAATCGAACCATGCCCAGCGCAGGACCCAGCAGATTGGATAGATGGTGAATACACAGAATCCGGCAAACATGGGGAGCAGCATAAAAAATTCCTGGACATGCCCGCCCGCAAGATCTCGGTGTTTGTATTTTTTCATAAATACCGCCTTAAACAGAAATCCGCAAAGCACCGGGCTTTGTGGATAGACACTAAATAACCGTCCGCTGTTTTTCCTGCAAGGCTTTTATATCCACCTCGCGGACATTCTTTTTTCCGGCATGGATCAACAAAGCGCCGGCATTACCGACGGCCTGCCCCAAGGCCATACAATACGAAATATTCCGTGCCGCCGAAAGCGCCGAATGGCTCGAACTGAAACATCTGCCCGCTATAAACAGATTGTCAAAATCTTTCGCGATTATACTCCGGTAGGGAACGTGGTAACAATCATTTTTCCCCAGTTCACGGATATCCGTTTCCTTGCCGTCAACAGCGTGAATTTCCACGCCCCCCTGATTGCTCACAATCACATCATCAAACTTCCGGTAGGATTCAACATCCTGTTCGGTAAAAATATAATCTCCGGTAATCCGCCGCGATTCGCGGATACCCAGCATACTTCCCGTATCCATGATAAAGGCTCTTTCAAAACCGGGTAAAAAAAATTTCATAAATCTAAATACCGCCTCAACCTGTTTCCTGCCCGAAAGCATTGCCCTACTTAATTCCCGGTTATCATTTCCCTTAAAATACGGAATCCGTGTGCAGTTTACCAGCACATGGCTTCCCTGGGGCTGATTCATAAACAGAATACCCCTCTGCTGCATCATTTCTACTTCCCAATCGCTGAACATACCGGGATTTTCCTTTACCTTTTGCCGTATATAGGGAATGAAATCGGCAAAATGCGCATACCGATCGCGGGCAATGTTTTTACGGTTTTGCGCAGGCGATAAACGGTGATTTGAATAGGCCGTTTTCACCGATGCGCAAAGCTCAGGACGGCTTTCCATAGCGGAAATCAGTTTTTCAATATCCACATTGGCAACACGGAACATCAGTGTTGGGGAAGAACTGTACCCCTCATCATTACCGGTCGTATAGGACGCGCCTGCCTTAAAACCAAGCTGACCATCGCCGGTACAATCGGCAAAATAGTTTGCCCGTACCGCTTCCGTTCCGTTAATGCTGTCGATGATAACGGCGTCTATGCTTCGTCCGCCGCCGATAACACCGGTAATCGTCGTACCAAATAGTACTTCCGCCCCCGCTTCTTCGATAACCATTCTATCCAGCATAAACTTGGTTAGTTCAGGATCAATAGGCACCTCATGCCGCGAAGCAAGGAAATTGGTTTTTTGATAGGCGTCCAGCCGGCCGATCAATTCCTCACCAATTCCGTGGTTTGTTTCGAGTATTGCGATCTTACTCATAAGACCGCTCGTCATTGTACCTCCAAGACAGAACATCCGCTCGGCGATAAGCGTCCTGATCCCGTTCCGCGCCGCGGCAATGCCGGCGCCCACTCCCGCGCAGCCGCCTCCGGCAATGAAAAGATCAACATCGGCAATAACGGGAATTTTCCGCTCCTGTAATTTTATATAATCCATATCTCCCTCCTCGCGGATATTTACAAAACGACGAAAAAACACGTCAACTAACCGGTAATAAAGTTTGCGCAGGACGCAAACTCTATTACCCCCATTAAGGAAACCAGGCAGCACACCCGGCGCTTCCGGCATGGTTCACTTCTTACTGAAAAGCTGCTCCACTTTCGGATCGTTGTACTTTCCGGCGTTTATTTTCCCCTGCCGCACGCCTTGATCATAAGCGGCGTTGTAGCGGCGATCGAGATCTTGAAGAGCAGGACCAGGCGCGGTTTGCCCCAAGAGTATCTTTGAGAAAACAGTATAGATGGTATCACCTTCAACCTGCACATCATATTCGGCCCGCGGCGGACGTATAACCGCATTGGCATTGTACAGAGCTGTATCGTTCCATTGGGGGCGATCGCTTGGTTTTGCTTTAGCGGCAATCTCAGGCAAAAGCGGGATATTTTTACCGGTAGTAAACATATCGGCAATAAGATCATCGTTGGTAAGAAAGTCAAGGACGGTCTGGACCTGCTGTAGAACGCCGTCTTTTTTCGCTTTAACGTTAATCGAGTAATAGGATGCGCCGCCCGCCGAAGGGTTGTAGGATTTGGCCGTATCTTTTACCGGTATGGGGGCAACTCCCCAGTCAATTTTGGCGGGGAACTGATCGTAAAGAACACCTACATTGTAGGATGGGTTTACAAGGATGAAACCGATATTGCCTTCGGCAAATTGGGCGCGGAACGTATCATCGTTTAAATTTTCGATACCGGGGTACATTCCGCCCGCCTTGGTGATACGGTTAATCATCTCAAAAAATTCGGTAAACTCGGAAAAAACAAACCTGCCGCGTGTAAAATCCCAAAAGTATTTTCCGTACGATGGCGCAAAAACCCTATCGATAAAATTCTCATGGTAATTGACATATCCCAAGGGGATGGCCATACCGAATTTTTTGCCGGAATCAACCCTGCTTTCGGCAATTACAACCCGCTCAAATTCCGCCCATGTCTCAGGAGGCGCATCGAAACCGGCGGCTTTAAGGAGGTCTTTATTATAGGCCATAGAAGAATAGGCTGTGCCCATTACATCCAGAGCATATATCTTGCCGCCAAAAGACGTGATCCCTTCGTATTGATATTGACGGTAACGGTTGATCTTGGCGGAATAACTTGGCAGTTCCTCATAGGGAAGCACAATGCCCTGGGCAACGTGTTGGGGAAGACGCTGATTAGTCTTGTAAATATAGGGTAATTCACCGGTCTGAGCCGCCACATCGACGGCATTCCAGTAATCGCCGCCGTATACGGTATAGGTAAGTTTAATGCCGTTTTTAGGGCCAAGACCATCGGCGGCATTGAAGGCCGCCACTGCCGCTTCGTAATCTGTTTTATTATGCCCGTCATTAGTCCACACGACAATTTCAGTAAGCTTCTGGGACCCCGAAGCATCCCTGGCGCCGCCGCCAAAAACAAACGCCGCGGCCAGTACCGGCAACAACACAAGGCATAAAAACCTTTTGTTCATCATAGAACCTCCCAAAATTATATCAGTTATCATATATCAGATAACTTGTTTTTATTATATCCTGTTTCAAAAGAATTGCAAGAAAAAAATGAATCTAAAAGAATAAAATTCGTAACTACTCACTATGCGGGGATAGCGGAAACCGCCGTAATGAGCCGGTTGGAGCGAAAGGGGGGCAGGGACCTTTTATTAAAAACGCTTGAAGGTAATTAGATCGCGAACCGCTCAAAAAACATGAACTTTTAGTCCTAAGTATCTTCTTAGTCATGTTTATCTGTGTGGTTAGTATGGTTCACAGTTTAACTTTTTAGCTAAGTAAACGTTATACGGACTTTCAGTCCGAAAATTGTGGGGTAGTGCCGCCATTTATATATGCGTTACTTTTTTGAACCGACCCAAGGATCCCCTGCGGGGTTTCAACCCCCTCAATATGAATAAAAAGGTAACCGGCGGATAGCCTATCCGCCGGTTAATACCCTATCTACCAGTTCCGCCGCCTTTTCATACTCAAAAAGAAGGATATACTGTTCAATTTCAAAAAGGAAATCCCGGCTTTTTTTATCAGTATAACACATCCCGCATTCCCTCAATAAGTTGTCCACCGTCTGAATATCCACGCTGAACAGGGCTTCCTTGAGAGTTTCCAATACCGGCCTTTCAATACTGCGGGCATCCTCCTCCGTACCTGTTCCTACAGCTTCTTCCTCCAGGGCCGCTTTAATGTTACCGATAAGCTGTTCAAGTTCCGCAAGAAGCGGTTCCGTTCCGGTATGCATCAGATCCCTGTTCTTCTCTTCCCCTGCCTTTTCCAACCGCGCGACCGCATCGCCGGCTTCCTCCGCTCCTATGTTCCGGCAAGCGCTTTTTAAGGCATGGACAAAAGTGGTGTAAGTGGCAATATCCCCCGCTGCCAAGGCTTCCCGAATCGCGGGGATCCGCTCGGAAACATCTCTACAAAAGACAGCAAGTATGTTCAGGTAAACCGAAAGAGAACCGCCGGTATTGGTAATTCCTAAAGCGGTATTGACCGCGGCAATGCGGGGAACGGCCGAACCGTTTAAAGCAGGCGCAGGCTCAACAATTTGTTTCTCCGAGCGCTTTGACGGTGGTATCCACTTTTCCAGAACGGCATCCAACTTTTGTACATTAATAGGTTTGGCAAGAAAATCGTCAAGGCCGTTTTCAAGGAACATTTCCCTATTTCCCGCCAAGGCATTGGCAGTAAGGGCAATGACAGGCGCCTTTTGGGCATATCCTCCAAGGGAACGGATTTTCCGGGTAGCTTCAATTCCGTCCATGCCGGGCATCATGTGGTCCATGAAGATAATATCGTAAGGGCTTACATCGGAATTTCGTACCATCTCTACCGCCTTCTCTCCGCTCTTTGCTTCATCTATAACAAGGCCGTAGGGCAGAAGGAATCCCCGGGCCACATCAATATTCATCTGTACATCATCCACTACCAAAACCTTTCCGCCGTCTATCATAATTCGATTTAATTCCTTGCTGTGTTTTCCGATAAATCGGAAATGCTGTAGATTATCAGCCATTTCTTTCCCAATGGGGGCGGCATTGACGATTCCTTGATATATGGTAACGGTAAAAACCGATCCCTGTCCGTATGTACTCTGCAACTCTATCTTTCCGCCCATCATTTCTACCAGTCTTTTTGTGATCGACAGCCCCAGACCGGTTCCTTCCATGTTCCGGTTTGCCTTAATGTTAAGTTGGCTGTAGGGGAAAAATATCTTTTCCTGATCTTCTTTCCTGACGCCCTGTCCTGTATCGCTTATCACAAAGGTCAGAATCGCAGCGTCTTCCCCGTCCCTGCTCTGGCTATCCGATTCCCGAATAGAATGCCACCGGACGGCCAGCAATACCTTTCCTTCCTTGGTATACTTAATGGCATTGGAAAGAAGATTATTCAAAATTTGTTTTATACGGAGTTCATCCCCTAGAAGTTTATCGGGAAGGGTTTCATCTATTTCAAGCGTAAAAACGATGGGCTTGGAACCTATCCGAACCATATTCAGGTTGACCGTATCGTTGATAAGACTTGGGGTGCTGTAGGGGCCAAGGACCAATCCAAGATTCCCCGCCTCAATTTTGGAAATATCCAGAACATCGTTGATGATCCCCAATAAAATGGAACCGGAAGTGTATATTTTTTGCATATCAGTACGGACATCCCGCGGCAACTCTTTCTGAAGCGCTATTTCCGCAAGGCCGATAACCGCATTAAGGGGGGTACGCATCTCATGGCTCATAACCGCAAGGAATTCGCTTTTAGCCTTGGTACTGGTCAGGGCTTCTTCCCGGGCCTTTATAAGATTCTTGGTTACCTCGTTTCTAAGCAACGCAGAGATAAGCAGCACGGCGGCTGAATGGAGTATGGATGCCTCCGCACGGGAGAAAAGCCGCTCCTTTTTGCAGTCATCAAAACCGATAAAACCCCAGAATTCGCCCCTGATAAAGATGGGGATAATCAAAACGGAGATTATCCCCTGACTTTCCAGAATTTCCCGTTCATACGGGGGGCGGTTTTTGACCAGGTCGTTGATATAGTTATTGGACTGCAAGGTATCCCGCCAGAGAGGTATATCGTCATAGGTCGAGCGGACGGCATAGGGTTCATTCTGTACCGCTTCCACCCCCTCGGCCCATTCATAGAGTTGGCTGAAACAGAGCTTGTCTCCGTCCATAAAATTTTTCCAGATGTAGGCCCGCTGGGTTTCAACGCTTTGCCCAAGTATTCCAAGGGCTTCCCATATCACATCTTCAAAATTTTCTTCTTTTGAAGAAAGCAGCATACCTGCGACATTGTTAACGGTCTGTAGCAGGCGATCACGGCGCAGCAGTTCCCTATCCTGTAGGGAATTGAGATCGAGCAAATACCCGGCTATAAAAAAGGTATTCTTCCAGGGTATCTTTTTTATACTCACCCATATAGGAGCGGGCTTTTCATTGAAAATAAATTCGGTTACGAATTCATGGTATCCGTCCCTGACGGCAAAATTGATACGCTCCTGAATGCTGAAGGACTTCCTGCCCGCTGGCTGGTATTCCGGTATGGCCTTGCTCAGGACGGGAAATAGCCGTTCCAGGGCGTCCTTCTTTGACAAAAACTTAAAATATTCAATCACTGCGGTATTGCAGTACACAGGATGGAATGTTTCATCCAGAAGGATCGCCATGTAGGGATTGGCATCACACAGTATAAACCGCAGGTCATCTTCACCGGCCGTTCCTTCCCCTGGTTTTATCGCTTCCATATTTACACATTTCCTTTTAGTGGGATTCCTCAGCAATAATTATAATAAAGAACCATTCCCAAAACCCGGTTAGTGAGAACCTTTGGTTCGATGGGAATGGTTATGGAAAAGCGGCTAAACGACCGCTTTTTCTTTTAAATCTAAGGCAGCTTTACCAAAAACTGAAATTTTGGGAAAGCCTCTAAATATAGATAATATTACCCATAATTTTATATTTTTATCACATCACGGCCTTTTTAACAAGTCTGTATCTTTCATTTGTCGGAGAACAATAGAAATATAACGAAAAAAGCAGAAAAACTCTAATTTAGTGTCAATTTTTTATCTTTTTCTATATCTGTGGTTAAAACAACATACCTTGCCCTTCAGTGCGAGGTATATTGTTTTGGTAAGGTATTTGACTCAGGGTACAATCAATTGTTCTTTCTATGTTATCCGGCGGCGTTTAGCTTATATAGCGGGTGATCACCTCAAAGAGCATCTCAAAATCCACCGGTTTGCCAAGATGGCTGGTCATACCGGCATTGGCGCACCGGGCGATGATGTCGCCTCCGGTATCGGCGGTAATGGCTATAATGGGCACAGTCTCCGCATACGAAAGGCCGGAACAGCGTATGCGGCGGACAGCCTCAAAGCCGTCCATTATAGGCATGTGAAGATCCATCAGCAGGAGATCGTAGAAAGAGGGATTCGCGGTGAACATGTCCACCGCTTCGGCCCCGTTTGCCGCACAGTCTATAAGCATCCCCGTATCCTCAAGCATAGCGATAATGATCTCCCGGTTAATCTCAACATCATCGGTTAAAAGAATACGCTTTCCGGTAAAATTTTCCGCGGTATTTCCGGCGGAATCTTCTGCGGCAAGATACTGAGATACCGTATCCCCACCGGCCTTTCCGCCTTCCGCGCTTCCGGGCGGCGCTTGCCCTTCCGCACCCAGGGTGGATTGTTTTAAAACTTCGGGTACGGCCTGGTACTGTCCGGTATTCGGGTTGGCGCCTGGGGCCAAGGCTGCGGTCTTACCGGCCCTGATGGTACATACAAATACGGCCCCCTTCCCAGGTTCGGACTCAACACGTATATCGCCGTCCATTAACTCGATGATCCCCTTGACTATGGGTAGGCCCAGACCCGCACCGCCGTACCGGCGGGATATTCCGTTATCCCCCTGCTCAAAAGCCCCCCATATATCCTCCCTCAATTCCTCCGGTATACCTATACCTGTATCCTTTACCTTAAAACATAGTCCGCACATACTTTCATTTTCTTCCACCACGTCGGCGAAAAAATCAACCGCACCCTGCTCCGGCGTAAATTTCACCGCATTGTCAAGCAGATTTGCCAGAGCCTGTTCCAGCCGGGATTCGTCGGACACAATTATTTGGGGTATATTGGCGGCGATAGCCGCAGTAAACCGCTGTTTCTTTTCCAGGGCGCGGCTTTGTATCTTTTCAATAAGCCTTTGCAACATTTCCGGCAGATCAAATTCTTTAAGTACAAGATCAAAAGTGCCGTTCTCAAATTTCATCATATCGAGAATGTCGTTGATCATGCTCATCAAAGACTGGGCCGATTCGCCGATCTTATCCAGGCAGTATGTTCTACGGCCCTCATCGGAGGATTTGGCAATATCCACCAGATTGATAATCGCATTCATCGGGGTACGCATCTCATGGCTCATGCGGCTGATAAAATTGCTCTTTGCCTGGTTGTAATATTCCGCGTATTCCTTGGCCGCAATCAACTCCTGCTCCATACGGTAAAATTCCGTAATATCGCTGGCCGTAACACCGATGCCGATTTCCCCGTTTTGGAGTTTAACAGTAAAGGCAAAAAACGAAAGGATATGCTTTTCTCCATTCCTGCGGATAATGGTAAGATTAAAACTCTCTTTGCCGTTTTCAATCGCATTGGACAGGTACACTTCATTGATCAGACGCAAATCCTCCGGGGTAACGATAATACCTAAACCCTGGGTCCGAAATTCCTCTTCCGAATACCCTGTATTCTTTATAACGGCAGGATTTAAGTACTCGATCTGCTTCCCTGCATTTATATACATTACAAATTGCGGGGTGTTTTCCACCACTGCGGACATTCTAATCAGGTTATCCTGGATAATACTTTTGGTAATAGCATTTGAAATCTCATTTTTTATCAGACGGATAAGCTGAATATCGCTTTCATCCCAATGCCGCACCGTATCGCACTGGTCGATGGTCAGAATACCAAAGAGCGAATCCGATACAAAAATCGGTACCGATAAGAACGCCTTAACGGAACTGTCGTGACGGGGAATCTGGTGCAGCGTATCGGTCGTATCATCTACGGCGATATACGGATTGTGATACAGAACAAAATCTTTATAAAGGGAGTTGTCCATATCCAGGGGTATCGGGTCTATAAGGGCAAGGGGTATATCTTCCCGATACCAAATATAGGGATACTCAAACTGCCGGAGGCTGTAATTAATATAGACCATAAGTATCCGGCTTACATTCAAAAAACGGCCGACCATAGCAATAGCGCTGTTAATGGCTGTTTCGGTACTGCTGCCGGACGCAAAAATACCCGAAAGCTTCCGCATCAGTTCCTGCTGGCTGATACGGCGTATCAGCAGCGCCTCCGCTTCTTCTCTGTCCACAAGGCGTTTTAAAAGGCCGTTGATGGAGGAGGCCAGGGAACTGATTTCAAGATTATCCTCGTATCCCCGCATAGCCAGGGCCTGATTACCCTTGTTGATACCGGCCACCTCGCGGCCCAAGAGCACTATGGGCCGCAGCATAAAACGATTGCCGCTTACAGTCGATGTGATAAATATCACCAGGATAACGATAACCAGTACCAGCGATATATTCCGTATAACCTGTATACCGTTCCGGTAGTTTATACGATCCCTGAACATTTGGAGCATGATGATGTTTCCATCAGCATCCTCCAGGGGAATATTGATAGAGATAGTATCCCTATTGAGGCGGGTTATTTCATAGGGAACCATAGCGGCGGATTCTACCTTGTTATGAATTCTGAAGACGGATGTATGATAATTGGTAATAGCCTTAAAATATTCATCGGTCAGCAGCATCCCGCTTATCAGTACGCCGGCGGGAGGCTTGCTTTCGGTATATACAGCAATGGGGGCGGCGCAGATATAATAGGGCTTATCCTCCAAAAATAGGATGTCTTCGATTATCATTTCGCGGAAACGGCCCTGTTTTTCGCCGTATTTATCCATCATCTTTTTATACAGACTGGATACCGCCCCAGGGAAACCGGCAGGTTCCGGCATAGCGGCATCGTTCAGGGTATCATAAAATTCTTTATAAACGACATTAAGGCTGGAATCTGCAAAAACGGCCAAATTAATATTATGATCCTTTGACAAAGAGCCATAGGGCCAATTATTTATATATGCGGCATTATTTCCTTGAACAAAGGAGACGCTTTCTGTCCAATCGGCATAGGTCTGAGTGATATGCCGGATAAACATTCTCTTGTCGTCCAGGTTTTCAATAACAGAATATCTCAGATCGGTTAAGACAATCTCTTCTGTTTTAAAGATCATTTTGAACATAGAAGGATAAAAAACTGCTAAAAACAAGACCAAAAGACCGCTAAAACAAACGATATTAACCATAAATACAATTTTACGCAGGGACTGCTTTTTATTCGATTGCGGCATTATAGGTACTACTATATCACCAAGGGTTAATTTATACAATGGAAAACATTCGCCGCGCCGGAAGCCTGTGGGACTTTAGTAAATTTTTGCTCAGTATGCCTTTGGTACACCTTCATGCAAAAATTCCGATTAACGGGTATCCGCGAACCGGAGGTTCGATGGTTCGATGAGAGTTTGCAAGGTATAAATTTGGAATTTATTGCAAATTTATACGATTTTTGGACAAAACCCATTCACCGGTTCGATTTGACTTGCGGTTTTTATTTGAAGGGGGCCTAATACCCAAGAACCCGCTCCCCGCGAACCGAAGGTTCGCGGGGAGCATCTGGGCGGTTCAATTCTTCTTCCGGCAATATGGCGGGGTTCGTCATTTTTCTGTATTTTTAGACAAAACAGCCTCCTGATTGGTTTTTAGAGGTTTTCTGTATCCAGTTAGGCGGCATGCCGTCAGTTACAACAGATTAAAGGGTTTAAGTATTTTATCCACCTCGATAGGTTTGCCGTTTTCATCGTCCATCGGAACCTTGGTAAAAACCCATCCGTCAATATTATTAGGGTTTACCCCTGCCGCGATAAACGGTTCAGGATTCAATACAAACACCATATCCTTATCGTTTTTGCTCATATCCTTTGCCCATTCAAACATATTACCATTGGCAAGATTTACCCCGTAATGATCCAGCGCACCGTGATAATTGATGCTGCTTCTTTTCAGATTAACAATCTGTTCATAAGAGGCAATAGGCGTTACTTCCCCTTTATAAGTCAACACTTCCTGCCCTAGCTTTGTTCCTACCATGATCATACCGTCAAAAACAGTAATATCTTCCGGCAGTTTGGCAAGCTCAAGCCCTGCGTCAATAAAGGGCTGCGCCTCAAAAACTATCATTACATCATGCAGAGGGCTTTCACTGTAGTTCTTACTCCAAATGAATCTGGCGCTTTGATCCGGAGAAAACAAAACCCATCCTCCGGTCATTTCATCGGTAGTAATTTCCCGGTGTATATTTTTTAATACGGTCTGAAAGGAAGTAACAGACGCCTTCCCCACCACATCCAATTTTTCACAGCCCGCGGTAAAGAGGGCTATAAGAGAAATACCGGCAATTGCCGCTTTCATTACAATACTTTTCACTTTGCTTATCTCCTTAATGTTGTGTTCAAGGGACTTTCCCTAACGCGCCTCCGCAAACTTCATTTTTTAGAGGCGTCCTCATTTTAGCTCCTGGACGCTTTAAACCGTTTCAGCCTTAAAGCATTGGTTAATACCGATACCGAACTCATACTCATGGCCGCGGCCGCAAAGATAGGATTCAAAAGCGGACCGCCAAAAAGGTAAAGAACCCCCGCCGCAATGGGTATACCAACGGTGTTATATCCAAAAGCCCAAAACAGGTTCTGCTTAATATTGCGGATCGTCCTTTTGCTTAAATTTATCGCGGTCGGTACATCCATAAGATCGCTGCGCATAAGTACAATGTCTGCGGATTCCATAGCCACATCCGTACCGGAACCGATGGCAATACCTATATCCGCCTGAACCAGCGCAGGCGCGTCATTGATACCGTCGCCCACCATGGCAACCTTTCGGCCTTCCTCTTGCAGCTTCTTTACCTCAAGGGATTTATCCTGGGGTAATACTTCGGAAAGAACCCGGTCTATCCCAACCTGTTTTGCAATGGCATCGGCGGTCTTTTTATTATCCCCGGTGATCATTGCAACCTGTATTCCCATTTTATGCAGACGCTCAATAGCGGCCTTGCTGCTGGGCTTTACCACATCGGCCACCGCGATAATACCGGCCAGCCTCCCATTAAAAGCCGCATACATGGGGGTTTTCCCTTCGCCCGCAAGCCGGTCGGACGCTGCGGCCATATTGTCCGATTCCAATTCCGCAAGGGATATACCCTGTTCATCCATGAGCTTCCGGTTCCCGACTACAACACGGTATGGATGCCGTATCCCAGCCGGACTGCCGCCGGCATCCATAGAGGGGGAATCAATCTCCACTTCAATGCCCCTGCCTGTAAGCGATTCAAACCGGGACGCCGTTAGAAGTTCCAGCCCCTTATCCTGGGCTCCCAGCACAATCGCCTGACCCAGGGGATGTTCGGAGTTTTTTTCCGCCGATGCTGTAATCTGCAAAAGATAATCCTGCCCGATTCCCCGGGCAGGGATAACGTCGGTTACCGTGGGTTTTCCCTCGGTAATGGTTCCGGTCTTGTCAAATACAACCGTATTTATCTTGTGGGCCGTTTCCAGGGCTTCACCGCCCTTAATAAGAATACCGTTCTCCGCTCCTTTTCCCGTTCCAACCATGATCGCCGTCGGCGTCGCGAGCCCCAGGGCGCAAGGGCAGGCGATAACCAGCACAGAGATAAAGATGGTCAGGGAAAACTCGGCGTCGCGGGTACCGATATACCACGCAAGGCCGGAGACCGCCGCGATTATACACACGATAGGAACAAAATACCCCGAGACAATATCCGCCATCTGCGCGATTGGCGCCTTTGAGCCCTGGGCGTCTTCCACCAGTTTGATGATCTGCGCAAGGGCCGTATCGCCCCCAATCTTGGTTGCCTTAAACTGGATAACTCCGGTAGTGTTTATTGTTGCGGCATAGACCTGATCCCCAGCCTTCTTGTCCACCGGCATACTCTCGCCTGTCAGCATGGATTCATCAATCGAGGTATGCCCCTCAAGCACCGTACCGTCCACCGGTATCTTGGCCCCCGGCTTAACTGCGATGATATCCCCCGGCATCACTTCATCAATAGGAATTTCCTTTTCCGTTCCGTTTTCAATGATGATAGCGGTTTTAGGCGCCAGCCCCATCAATTTTTTAATGGCTTCGCTGGTACGTCCCTTTGAGACGGCTTCCAGGGATTTACCCAAAAGTATCAGGGCGATGATAACCCCGGCGGTTTCAAAATACAGGGATTCTACCGCCATAAAATTTCCCCGGTATATTTGCCGGATATTATAAATACTGTATAAAACAGCGGCGGTTGTTCCCAGGGCGATAAGGGAATCCATATTCGGACTGCGCTGCACAAGGGCCTTGTACCCCACGGTATAAAACCGGTAACCTACCGCAATAATCGGAAGCACAAGGATAAGTTCGGCAAGGCCGTATATCAAAGGAAAGTTCATAGGCGAGAGGGCTTTGGGGAAGGGCAGCTTAACCCAGGTTATCATCGGAGCCATAGCAATATAGAGCAGGGGTAGGGCAAAGGAGACCGCGATGATAAACTTGACCCAGAGTATCCTGATGTCCCGTTCCTTGCGCAGTTTATCCTCATCCACCGCCCCGCTCTTTGAGAAGTCCAGAACCTTATACCCGGCTTTCTCTATAGCTTCTTTAACCGCCGAAATCCTTAGAACCCGGGGGTCGTAATTAACCGCAGCCTTTTCGGTAGCAAGATTCACCTGCACGCTTTCAATACCGTTTAATTTGCGGACAGCCTTTTCAATCCGCGATGCACAGGCGGCGCAGGTCATGCCGCCTATAGGGATAGTTACCTGACTGCTCCTGGGTTTTTCCAATACCTGATACCCAATTTTGGCAACCGCCTCTTTTATATCCGAAAGTCGCAGAGTATTATCATATTCAACAAACAATTTTTCGCTTGCGAGGTTTACCGTAGCGGTTGTTACCCCCTGCAATTTTTTGACTGTCCGTTCAATCCGTCCCGCGCAGGCCGCGCAGGTCATGCCGCCTATGGTTATTGTTTGGACTTCCATACCGTACTCCTGTTTTCATTTCCTAAAGATTAACTTTAAAAACTGGTTTTGAAGTTAAATCCTTTTCCATCTTGCAAAGATACTCTTTGCCCTTACCAAAAAATCCTTAGCAATGGTGATATTTTTACTATCTACAGTTTTATTCGCCGCGAATATCGGAACAGGATTACAGCCGCCGGAGCGCATTTCAACCTGACTCATCCTAAACCGGTTCCCGCAGTTCTGGCATACCAGCACGGTTCCCTGCTGTTTGTAAAAACCCCTGCCCGATCCATAGCATACCTGGCAGGTATTAAAGGCTGTCCTGATAGTGCCGTCAGGCGCCTTTACCGCAATTATTTCAAGGCGCGTGCCCTGAATATCAACCGGATAAAAGATCGCGTTCGCGGTTACTTCGGCTATGGGTATTACCAGGTCCCTATCCGCAATCGCGGGCTTGACCAGGTTTAATTGTCCTGGGTCTTGTGCAAACAGGGATGCCGCCCCAAGCCCCAGGCATAGCATGATTACTGCCCTTTTTCCGGCAATATCGCGTACAATCTTATTTTCTTTGAACGTATACATTGCAAACTCCTAGCGGCAGCCTTAGTAGCCGCTGTTATCTTCCTCGTTATTATCGTTAAAACAGGGACCGTTCCCGAAACAGCCGGACTGTTGAGAAGACGCCCCAGTTTGATACCATCCGGGTTTGTCCCTTGTTCTGTTTGACGCCGCTTCCTGGGCAAATAAGCCCCCTCCGATAACCATAAGGACCGCAGCCGCAATAGGCACGATTCTCTTCTTACTCATATATCTCTCCCATACTTAATATGTGTATCCTTAGAGGCTTCCCAAAACTTCAGTTTTGGGAAAACCGTCTTAGATTACTAATAATTTCATTCGTCATTCTGCTTTCCCTGCTTTGAAATAAGCACGGCAATGCTAATTGCCAATAACAGCAAAGGCAAAATACAATGCCAATGATCCAATAAAAATGCCATATAAAACTCCTTTGTTAATAACAGACACTAATCAGCCGTATTAAAATAGGCGTCGGGGTAAATTAAGGTCTCAAATTCCGCAACCTCGCGTTTGATTGCATCAATGTCGAGGTTGTTAATATCATCGACTACCTTTACATATCCATAGTAGACATTATCAGAAGTGGAGAATTCAAAATCCTGTGAAGGCAGCAGCCAGAGTGTATTCTCACCGGTTTTTATCGGGTACCTGGGTATAGAGTAGAGGGGAAAAATCAGGCTTGAATTGCCCGCATCCAGGGAATCGTTATTGATAATCCATGCGGTCTTTCTGAATTTTTCCATAATAATGATGGAAGGATTAATGCCGTCATCCCGCAGGTCTATCTTTACCGTTTGAGTTCCCTCCCCATCTATTTCCGCAACGGCAACTGTACTGGTAGGTATTATTACCCCCGCCGGTACAGGGGCTATATCCTCAGATACGGCGGCAGCCGTTTCGCCTTCCGCCGTAACCGTAATGGAACTACGGATCATTCCCATCCAGCATGAATAGGAAAACTTCCCTATGCGTTCAGGGGTAAACTCGATAAGGTTCTCCCCTATCTTAAACCGGTGCTCAATACCGTATTCCCGGATAATCATACGGTTATTGCAGCCGTTTATGCTTCCCTGGGGAGCATTGATAGTCCATTTTACAGGGATCCCTGCCTGGACCGTAATTGCGGGGTATCTCCCTGCGCTTAAAGTGCTGTTCACAAGCTGTACCCCGTCAACAACAACCGGTTCAAAGGGAGATGCCGAACTGTCCGCCTTTGAAGGCGCGGCAGAACCGGATGCGTTCTTAAAGGACGAAAAATTTTCGGTAAAATTTGAAAAACCGCCCAGACTCCAGCCGTTTGAAAACATGGTAAGGCCCAGAACCACCACAAGGATCGCCCCGATCTTCATTGCCCCGGCGGTAAATTTTTTACTCAGCACCGAACTTAGCGCGCCGATACCGAACATCAGCGGAACCGTACCAAGACTGAAAAGGAGCATGGAAAAACCGCCCCGTACAGGGCTGCCGGTAGAAAGGGCATAGAGTTGCATGGCCTGGAGCGGGCCGCAGGGCATAAACCCGTTGAGAAGCCCTATAAAAAGAGGATTTTTGTTATTTTCTTTTTCAGCTTCAATTTTCTTTGCAAAAATTTTCGGCAGGTGAAGATTGAACCGGCGCAGACGGGGGAATATGCCGAGCATATTGATCCCCATGATCACCATAAACACCCCCGCAGCTAATTGGACAATTCCCTGCATTGGACCGGTGATGCTGACAACCGAACCCAGGCCGCCGGCTATCATTCCAACCGCTGTATAGGAGATAATCCTGCCTGTATTGTAAAGAATACCGGGAAGCAAAACCCGGAACCGGTCCCCGCCGGTTTGCAGGGCGGCGGCAGGGATACATTGGGAAAGGTTTATGCCTCCACACATGGCAACACAATGAACCGAAGTAATAAGCCCGATGATAAAAAGCATCCCGTACCCCATACCGGCCTCCGCAAGGGGGAATGCTCCCGCGAGGGCGCCGATACCGAAGTGCTGGATCAGCATATACAGGGCAAGAATTATCACCAGGATTCCGACAACCTGGGTCTTTGATTCCTGATGATTAGCCCCGGCGGTACGGGAGGATTCATCAAGAACCTGATAATCCAGCTTTTCAATCGTATCCGCTATCTCGTGGAGCGTAATAATAGACGTATTATAGCTAACCGTTGCCGTACCTGTACTAAAATTCACCTTTGCGTCTTCAATGCCCACGGTACTTCTTAACTTCTTCTCAATTCTGTTCTGGCAGTTTACACAGGTCATTCCGCCAATACGGAGAACTAAAGTTCTTTCTGTTTTTGTCTTCATAGCAGCCCGCCTCTTCTTTATTTTCATAAGAAGAATAACATGCTATTGTGAGGAAATTATGTGCAAATTTTTTTTAATTGTTGAAACCAAAAAGTGAACGAAACAGACGGAGGAGCCGATGTTCGGATAATCAGGAGTCAGCAGGATTCCGGCAATTTCTGCATCGTGTCCTTGAGAAGCTAAACCCGGAATGGAATATGGTAAAGTAGGCCCACAACATCAAGCGGTTATACATGTTATCGCGCGGCTAAATACCCCGGTAAGACAAACAACCGACACGTATTGAGCGACATCAAGAGGGATGAGAATAGACCCTTATGGTAAAAAACCTGAAACCGAGGGTTTGAGGTACAGCATTGGCCCGAAAGTGCAACAAATTCCTTGTAAGTATTTGGATACTCTCTGGAACAACACGAGCAGTTACTTTTCCGGTTCCGGTAGGGCCTTCATTTTTTCTTTAAGCTCCAGCAACATCATATCTGCCGAAGAATCGGACTTTTCAAGCTCGGCAAAACGTTTTTCAAGGCTGGAATTGCTTGAAAAATTTTCCAATTCCATAGAAGCCTCAGCCTGGGCTTCTATCTGATCCACTTTTTGCGCCATACGGTCAAAAGCATCGAAAGCGCTATGATTACCAGCAACGCTTGAGATTGTATTCTGTATCTTCTGTTGGGCTTCAGCCCTTTTAGCCCTTGCAATAAGCAGATTCTTCTTCCTCTGAGCCTCTTCTATTTTGTTCTGCAAGTCCCTAAGCGATTCCTTGAGCTTATCAACCGCAACTTTCTGGGTTTGCCACTGCTTGTTATACTCGGCAAATGCATCTTCATATTCTTTCTTACGGAGAAGGGCTTCCTTGGCAAGATCATCCTGCCCTGCCTTTACCGCCAGCACCGCCTTCCGTTCCCATTCCTGGGCCAGATTCTGCTGATTCTCCTTCTCCCGTTCAAGTTTCTTCTCGTCCGCAATAGCCATTGCAACCGCTTTTTTTGACTCGATAAGCTGCTCATTCATGTCAATGATAAGCTGATTAAGCATCTTTTCAGGCTTTTCAGCCTTACTTATCATATCATTAACATTCGAGGAAACAAGCGTTTTTATTCTTGAAAAGATTCCCATAAGCCCTCCGCCTAAGTTCGGTAACAGGAAAGAATAGGATAATGTTGAGTCAAGGCAAGACTGAAAGCATCCAATGTAGCCCTAAATTCTTCAAAATCCAGGGTTTCGTATTCCAGCGTATCAATTAAAATAACTTTATTATTATCCAACCCATAAGCACCGTGCAAAAGATCATTAGCGTTAAGTTCGAGCAGCTTGGTAAATAACTCCATACGGTTTTTATCGGGAACATCCATTACCGCAGTCCTAACTATAACCAAAGGGTCGGCATACATAACAACAACCCCCTCTAAGCTGTGTTCTTCGTCGTCCATGAGCCAGAGATTTTCCCCTATTTCCTGATAAGAATACATCAGATTAATAAGGAACTGTTCAACTTTACACTCAACCACATTAGCCACCTCACCTGCTGTATTTATAACGAAGAAAAATAGTTATACCACCCAAACCACCGAATTGCCAGCAATCTGTTGCACTTGTAATTTTTTTGTATATTCATACAAAAAATCCCAATCACCGGACATACTTTCAGCGTTTACAACGTATAAATATTCACATTTGTGAATATTTATACTATTTTACGTGCAAAGCGCAACATACTCCTAACCCAGAAAAACTTGTCCTGCATTATCAATAGCAAGGATAGTCTTGCACTCTGAACATCGAAAACGACCAGGCTTTAAAGCCTTTAGTTTTTTAGAACATATAGGGCAGGCAAAAACTTTTGGGAATAAAGTAACCGATTCCGTAGCGGTACCGCTACGGAAAAAATTAATGGAATCATCCAAATTATCCTTGATGTTGAAGAACTGGGAGAAACCCAGAAGCTGGAAGACTTCATAGACTTTGGGCTGTATTTCCAATAATACCAAATCCCCACCGCGGGGTTTTACCGATTTAAGAAATGCGGTAAAGGAACCAATACCGGTAGAAGACACATAATTCAACCCGCCACATTGGAAAACCAACCGGATAAAACCGCTTTCTATCGCCTTGGCAACCCGTTTCTGGAAGTAATTGGAATTATATGTATCTATATACCCTGTTAAGTACAGGACCAAGCAACCCTCTACCTCATTAACTGTTTGCAGTTTAATTTTGAGGCTTTCATCCTTTTCGTCATCAAATCCATTTACAATATCGTTGTTTGTCATGACGCTCCCTTCGCCCATAAATGTACCTTACTAGGGATTATTATAGATTAATAAATAAATTTCAAGACCCGCGCATCGAATCTTTCTATATTTTTATTTTTTCGAACAATTTAATAAAATTTAATTGCACAAAAAACATTTCAACGATCCCTATTAATATAAATTATGGCCTATCTATAATCATAGCTACAGTATTACAGACTTCTTTCCAATCCGCCTACCGCAAATAACCGTCTTTTCAGCAGGATACTCCTGTTAAATCTAAGATTATAGCTTCAAAATTCATTTGAAACTACTTTAACTATATACCAAATTTATATTACTATTTCAATAATTTTTTGTCAAATGTCTTAACAATATTTCTGTCGCCGTTCAGTAGAAATGTCCCCTTTTCGTAGCATAAACCTGGAGGAAAAATGGCGAATAGACTACAGAAGGGGAGCGGACGGCTCCGGGGCAAAATCCAGCAATTTTACTTTTACAAAATATTCTGATAAAATTCCTCCATGGGCAGGGGAATATTGGCGGCGGAGCTCCGCCGGTTTGAGCATCCTGAAGGTGAAGGAAATACGGTGTAATAATCAGATGACGGGGCTGATCGACGGGATAGAACCTGGTGTATTTGATGATAACTTCCGCGACGGCCTCAGTTGGGCGGAAGAAAACGGGGTTTTGGAGCAATACCGGGTGCCGGACGGCGGTGTTTTGATAGCGCCGGACGGGGAGAAGCCGCCTTGCATACCGCTATAAGTGGATAAACGGCCTTGGGAACCGCGCCGGCGGTGAAAAACCGCGGGCCAATTACCCGTGTTTCGAAATCCGCAATAAAGAAACGGGTAAAACCACGTATAAAAACAGTTGGATCACCGACAAAGTGGTAAGCGAAGAGAATGTTAAGCTGCTTACGGCGTGCGGTTGGGCCCGTTGGAAGACAGGGAACGAAAACAACAACATCCTGAAAAACTACGGATACTGCCTTGAACACAATTTTGGACACGGGGAGAACCACGCCGGTGAGGTCTGTTGTGTTTTGAACCTGCCGGCGTTTCCGGTCCAAGGTCTGATGATACTGTACGATGAAAACTTTAAAAAAGCCCGCTCGTATTTCGGACGGAGGGAGGAATTTTATAACGCGCCGCGCACCTTCTTCCGGGCTTTTGAGTTTCAAACCCGGGAAGATTTTCTACTTTTTGTTATTGCTCACGCCAGAGGCGGCTAAAAGTAAAATTGCTGCTACTTGAAGCGGGAGCTTGACAAAAACCGTATCTTACGGCAGTCTACCCAGATTAAAGAAAGACATTTTTTTCGTATATTACAGAATGCAAAAACCTTCATAATCGGTTATAATTTGCGGAAGGTTGTAAAAGGAACATAGCATGGACCAAGATTTTGTTACAAACATGGAAAAATCCCTGAAGGAACTCAAGGCGGAGATCATTTCGACTCTGATTACCAGTAATAAGGACTTTACAGAAATCGTTGAGGGGATGGATCCCAAGGATCTGGCGGATAT
>JAISQR010000044.1 GCA_031274035.1 Treponema sp.
AACGGGAAAAACTTGACCGCATCGCCGCCGTACTCCGCCGCCGCCCGGAGCGGGATATACTTGTGGCCGGACACACAGCCCTGGCCGGCAGCGCCGAGGGCCGGGAGCGGCTATCCCTCCGGCGGGCCGCAGCCGTGGCCGAGTACCTCATCGCGGCGGGGGTCCGCTCCCGTGACAGAGTCCTCGTCCGGGGCCGCGGGGCGGAAGTTCCCCGGGCGGACAACAGCACCGAAGCAGGCCGCCGCCGCAACCGCCGGGTGGAAATCACCATCCTGGAAAATTAGCCCGGGCCTAAAGGCCGAATATCGAATTTCAGCCTTTGGGCGCATCCCCGGCGCTCTGCACCGGGGACCGGGCTATCCGCTTCAATCTTGTTGAGCCTCAAGGGCTCAACAAGGATTTCCGCTTCTATCCCTTGCGCAAGCCCGCCTCCGGCGGGCAGACCTGCCGGGGAAGTGCGCCTTCCCAGGATAAACGCATAGCCTGCAATTAAGCTGCGAGGGAGACGAAGAGAATATTAACCACGAAAACACGAAATTGAAGAAATATTAACCACTGACCACACGGACGACACAGACTTTTATTCGAAATTCCCGCTTTTGTCCGTGAGGTCTGTGGTTTACAAATATTTGTATGTCCGAAAACGGCTAGTATAATCTTTTGGGCGTGCTACACTGGGGGAGTGGTACGAGAACATGGAACATGATGTAAAACCCGTTGTTTTGGACCGGAAAGCCTGCTATGCCGCCCTCACGGCCCATGATTCCCGGTTTGACGGGAAATTTTTTGTAGGCGTCTCCTCCACGGGGATATATTGCCGGCCCGTTTGCCGGGTAAAAAGGCCGAAAGAGAAAAACTGTTCGTTTTATGCCAGCGCGGCGGCGGCTGAGGCGGCGGGATACCGGCCCTGCCTAAAATGCCGCCCGGAACTTGCCCCGGCATGGCCGCCGGCCCTCTCCCCGGTAGACGCGGCGGGGCGGCTTGCGCGGAAGGCGGCCTTTACTATGGCCGAGGACTGTTTGGCGGATCACTCCCTGGAGGATCTTGCCGGCAGGCTTGGGATAAGCAGCCGGCATCTGCGCCGGATCTTTTATGCCGAATACGGGGTGTCTCCGGTCCAATACCTGCAAACCCTGAGACTGCTCCTGGCAAAAAACCTGCTCACCGATACGGTTCTTCCCGTAACGGAAATCGCCATGACTGCGGGATTCGGCAGCCTCCGCCGGTTTAATACCCTCTTCAAAGAAAGGTACCGCCTTACACCCCGCAGTTTGAGAAAAACTGATGCCCCCCCGGATAAGGGGATTACCCTTTTAATCGGGTTCCGCCCCCCCTACGATTGGGACGGGATAATTTCTTTTCTCGCGGGCCGGGCCATTCCCGGTATTGAATCCGTAGCGGGCGGCGCGTCCGGCAGGGCTTCGTACCGCAGAACCGTTACGGTTCCGGACAAGGGAAGTGTCTGCCGGGGATGGATCTCCGTAAGCGCCGCAGCGAAGAAAGATACCCTGGCCTTGACCGTTTCGCCCTCCCTGATACCGGTTTTATCGAAGGTGCTTTCCAGGGTGCGGCTCCTCTTTGATACCGGTTGCAGCCCCCAGGAAATTTACGAAAGGCTTATTGTCATGAATACCATCGCGCCGGGTTTGTGCAGGCCGGGGGCGCGCCTTCCGGGATCTTTTGATCCTTTTGAGATGTCAGTCCGGGCCGTCCTGGGCCAGCAGGTAACGGTGAAGGCGGCGCGGACTTTGGCCGGACGTTTTGCCCAAGCCCTGGGCGGGGAAATAACCACACCCTTTGAGGATTTAACCCATACCTTCCCCCAACCGGAAAATATTATGGCCTTAAAAAAACCGGCGGAAACTATTTTGGGGGAACTGGGAATAATTCGTTCCCGCTCCCGCTCCATTTATGCCCTGGCGGAAGCCTTGACCGCCGGGAGTATTACCCTGTCGCCGGAGGCGGACCCGGAAGCTGAAATGGAAAAATTGCTTTTGCTGCCCGGCTTCGGCCCCTGGACGGTCAATTATATAGGGATGCGGGCCCTTTCATGGCCGGACGCTTTTCCCCATACCGATTACGGGATAAAAAAAGCTCTTCCGGGAAAAACGGCGAAAGAAATTCTAGCTTTGGCGGAAAATTGGCGGCCCTGGCGGTCCTATGCGGCTATCAATCTTTGGAATTCCCTAAGCGGAGGAACATGATGATCTATACCTGTACGGTGGATACCCCTCTGGGTGCCATGACTGCATCCGCTGAGGATGATGCCCTTACCGGCCTTTGGTTTATAGGGCAGAAGTACTACCCCCAAAGCGCCGGTTGGACGGACAAACCGGATTATCCCCCCTTTGCCGCCCTGCGGGCCTGGCTGGATATTTATTTTGCCGGTGAGTCCCCGCCGCCCATAAAGGGCCGCCTGCCGGCCCGTAGCACAGGAGCCCTCCGCCTTAACCCGAAGGGGACGGCCTTTCAGAAAGAGGTGTGGGAACAGCTTCTGCTGATCCCCTATGGAAGATCGAGCACGTATGAGGAAATCGCAAAAAAAATAGCCGCCGGCCGGGGCTTGCCTTCCATGTCCGCCCAGGCGGTAGGCGGCGCGGTGGGGCATAACCCCATCTCCATTTTGATACCCTGCCACCGGGTCGTGGGGGCGGGGGGAAACCTGACCGGCTATGCCGGGGGGCTGGATAAAAAGAAGGCCCTGCTTGGGCTGGAAGGTTATTTTTAAGAGGCCGCTTCTGCCAGTCAATACCGCGCAAGGGATAGAAGCGGAAATCCTTGTTGAGCCCTTGAGGCTCAACAAGATTGAAGCGGATAGCCCGGTCCCCGGTGCAGAGCACCGGGGATGCGCCCCTCTTATCATTTCCTCTTGATCTTTTCTTGGTTTTCTGGTATATTTGTTTCCAACGAAAGGAGGAGACTGTGTTACGCTGGCGTTTCCTGCACAAGCAGGCTTTTGGGCATTGGCTTTGCAAGCTTTTTTATGTCCAAACACAGTACCCCCCCCCCCCCCCGTGCCCGTCATACGGGCAAAACCTTACCCGCTTTACCGGCGCTCTTTCGCCGTAATTTTTTCGTTGTGAACGGCATCATCGATTCGACCGGTCCCCCTTCATGGGGCAGGGCTATCCCGGTTTAGGGGACTCGATCCTTTATCTGTGTATAGGGGTATTTACGAGCCGCCGTCCCCGGGGGGTATGATTTTTTTTGCCCTGAGAGGATAGTTATGCGGAATATGATCTGTGCGAAGGGCGGCGCTTTTTTGAGCGCGGCTTTTGTTTTTGCCGTGGGCCTGCTGCTTGCCTCTTGCCAAAGTGTTGCCCCGGAGGGTGTGCGGATGATGCGGCAGTTCCAGACCCGGAACACGGCCATTCAGGAACACGTGAAGGTCCTGTTAAATCCGTTTGTGCTGATTACGGAGATAGATACCAAAAAAACGTCCTTCGGAGGGGGCACGACAGAAAACTGGTTCGTGCTTCCCGAGGGCGCCCACACCATCACGGGATACACCCAGGATAGTTTTCAGGCGCCGGTTAGGCTGCGGAGGACGGCGCTGGATGAGGACGGGAATTATACTGCCCGTACTTTGGTGCTCCAGGGTGAGGCGAATTCAACTTTCTGGACCCTAACCGCAGCCCTGCAGCCGGGGCGCTATTATATGCTCATGGATACGAATGATAACGGCATACCGGAACTCCTTGACATCACCGATGATGATAACTTCGCCGGTCATCTTGACAGGGTGAATAAGGCATTAGGGATACGATAACAATAATTCTCCGGCGGCTCCATAGTAAACCGCCTTCCCGCTGTCCATGGTGGGAAGGCATGGGATCAATACTTTTATAGGGGCTTGCGGGGGCTGTTGCTGCGTAACGGCTCCCCGCATTACAAAATGATGTTTGCCACCATATGCGTTCACCTGTGCCCAACACACACAAGCTTAGGAATTTATTTTAATGTCGCTATTTATTTTTAATATAGACGATCCGGTATATCGGACTTTGTACGGGAAGAGGATGCAGATCATAGAACCATGTTTTTCGGATATGACCTATTGCAAGGGGCTGAATAGATTCTCGGTACGGACGAAAATGTAACTATCCAATGGTTGCTGTATTGCATAGTTCTCAACATAGGGAAATGTATACCTCGAATGGAGGCGGGATATGGGGGGTACAGTGGGGAGCAAAGAGAGGCCATGAAGAGGTAAAAAGCCTCCAGACAAGTAATTACAAAAAATGTCACTCAAAAAAAATACCAGGCGAAGGCTATTTCCACCTTCGGAATAATCAATCCGACAGTCTCGTTAGACGGCGTATTTTTGCTTTATATTAATTCTATTACCGTATTTGTTATTTTATCCAGTTTTTCTAATATATCTTTTTTTATTTGTTCTATTTTCTGATATTTTTCCGCGATTTCTTTTTGGGCAACAAGATCAAAATTACCATTTCTATCAACGGGAATAGGCATTTCAATATCGCCAATCATTGAAGGATAAAGTTTAGTAAATTCATCTTCTCCTTTTTCACCTTTTCTGCCTTTGGCCAATTCACGAAGAATAGGTTCTATTCTATATTTTATATACCAAATATCAATATTCTCCTTTTTTGGTTTTAATAAACCTCTATCAGCATTTATAGAGAATTTACCTGAAATTATCTTTACATATCCGGCAAATCCATTTGTTGCCCATGTAAAATACTCTCCGTCATAGTCAAATGTATTGATAAAAGCAAGTGGTTCATGGTTTGACGCTGAATAAACAGGATATTCTCCACTATTGATATTTCCATATTTTCTTGTATATTCTGAAGCCCCTTTTTCTATATCAAAAAGGACCGCTATTTTTTCCATTTTAAATCGATAATCCAATTCAACATCAATATTCAAATTATTTATTTTCCGTTGATACTCTATGGCTTTATCCTTTAACTCCTTAACAGGCTCATGCTTTTCGATAATTTCTTTTTGTTTTTCAATATCAATATTTCCAGCTTCATCAACCGGCATTTGAATGGAAACATTCTGCATATTCTTTAACGAAGACCGTAACCCCCTGTCAAATCCGTAAAGATATTTTACATTTTCCAGCTGTATCATAAGAAATTCAGGCAGGATAGAATCGTTTAATATTCTAATAGTACCGCAATGGTCTGTTGTTACAAAGGGTTTATTTTTAGGAATGTAATTAAATTCAAAATCGCCATCAATGCCCCAAATAACAAAATCATTTGAAAAATCATCAATATTACTTTGTGTATGGAATGATATAGGATTTTTCACATTGGCACTATAAATGGGAATATCCCCATCAATATGAACAAGGTCTCTCTTTACCAATCTTTTTCCAATAAATAAATCAAAATATTTTTTATCGGATAGAAATATTTTTTGATGATTACTCACAGAGTTTTTTTTTTCAGATATTTCTTTTAACAAATCAGAATATTCTTTCAGCGTTTCCGAAATATCGTTTATCATTTCGCTAAACGCACTTATATCCAGGGTTTTATCTTCTTCAACAATTCCCAATTCTATCTGTTCGTTTTTTGTCCACCACCGATCAACGCTCCAATATGTATCAGGAGCAAACTTTTTTATTGGCTGTATTTTACAACGCTTGTCTACGTTTATTTTTGCAAATTCACTCTTATTGCTTTTAAAAAATGAAAACAATGTCACTGCTTCACCAAGGTCATTTTGGTCAATATCAAAGCGGTACACATCTCGACTCTCACCGATTTCGCTTACTAGATATGTAAATACAGGTTCGGTTTGGATTTGTTTTTTGTCAGCTTTCTTTGTTATGCAAAGAATATATGTTTTTTTATTGGTCGTAAAAAAAGTATTTAGCGGCAATGAAATGATCCCATCTATAAAACATTCATCAAGTATGTATTTCCGCAAGTTTTTATCATTTTGCCTATTTAACATACCGTCAGGAATAACCACAAAGGCTTTGCCATTTGGTTTTAACGCTTTAATAATCCATTCCATAAACAGACCTTCAACACCTAAAGCATTTACTTTATAGTGATTGACCAATTCTCCATCTTTTCTGATTTCTTCCTTCAAATTACTGCTGCCGCTTGTCACATACGGAGGATTTGTTAGAATTAAGTCATATTGTTCTATGACAACGTCAGAGAGTGTTCCCAAAATTGAATTGGTTTTTAGCGTAAAACTGTCATTAAAAATTTGAGAAAATTGTTTCGTTAATCCGGCATTTTCTCTGATTAAATCGGAAAAATAAATAAGCATATTCGCTTTTGCCAAAATGATAGTTTTTTGCTCATCTTTATCAAAACCTTTGTCAAATCCGTGAATAGTAATTTTAGGAATTATTCCTTTTTTGCTTATATCGTAAAGATAATCAAGGCGCGTAACAAGTGGCTCCAAAAGAAATTTACCGACACCACAAGCGGGGTCGCAAATGCTTATTCCATCTTTGATGTCAGTTTTCGCCATTTCAACAATAGCGCGCACAACTTTCAAAGGAGTAAAAAATTGTCCCCAATTTTTTTTGCTGATGCTTTCTTTCAAAAAACTCTCAAAAAGTTTACTCTTGAAATCATAATCAATATTTTCAAGTTTTCCGTAGTCTCTGAATTTTAGTAAAATTTTCTTGAAAACCGTACTATATCCAGTTACGGCCTTTTGGTCTTTACTTACAAAGATAGTACCATTGATAATAGTTGTTTTATCAACAGGATTCATAGGAAACAATTCTTTTATTTTTGGGCGGATTATGCTTGCATAATTCTCTAAAATTTCATCTGCGCTGTTCGTTTCAAAGCTACTGATTAGTGTATCAAAATTATAAATTCCTTGTAGAATTTCTAAATCACTCAAATACTTGAAAATAAATAACTCGACAAACGTATATAAACAATTTTCCGGTGTTGCTCCGCTTACTGACCATATATCTTGCCAAATTTGTTTTGCTAAATCGGTAGGATTTACAAGCTGCTTGGGTTTTATGCGATTGTTTAATTCATTAATTGAGTAATTGATCTTTTCAATCAAATACACTATCTTCTCATCTTGTGGATCAAAATTCATTTTGAGAACTTGATTGTTTTCGTCTTTAATTTGCTTACCAGTTAAGGCATTTACCCAAATTGTTGCTTGTGTATCGGTAGCAATAATTAATTTACAGCCAAGTTTTTTGGCAACTTCAATTTCTTGCTGAATAGCCTTGTTTTGTTTTTCTTTAGTACTAAATTCCGTTGGCTTTTTATATTCTATGACAGCTATTACATTTTTTCGGAATACAATAATCGCGTCAACTTTTTTCCGTTCAACTTCACCGTAGTCAACATTTCTAATGATGTTGTGTTCTTTCAGAGATTTAAGTGTAGTATTCCCTATGTTATAGAAGTCCCATTTCCCAATTTTTTCGGGTTTTTTGAGCAAATTTCGTTGTAATAATTCTTCACTCATTAAAATCAGCCTCAAAACTTACAAATTTGTAGGAATATCCTTAAAAAATAATTCTCAGATTAATTATGATACACCGTGTTATGAATGTCAAGCATCTTTTTTACAGCATCTTTTTTATAGGTTGTGATTCATAAGTGATAATTTCACCCCTAAGATTATCAAGGGAAAAGTTCACCCCCTTGGTAGAATAGGAGGTATGAAGTACACGATGCGCAAGAAAGAACCGGCAAAGCTCACCTTGATTCAGGGAGCGATTGAAGGCGTATACACCGTCAGCGAGGCGGCGAAGCGGCTGCACCTGAGCGAACGGCGGGTAAAACAACTGAAACAGCGCGTGAGGGAACACGGCGAGGGGGCGGTCATACACGGCAATTCCGGAAGGCATCCGGCGAATTACAAGAACGGTGAATTACGGGGCAGGATTGTCACCCTCAAAAAATCGGAAACGTACCGGGATACCAACTTCACCCATTTCCGGGGACTGCTTGAGGAACGGGAGGGTATCACGGTGAGCTACGGTACCGTATCCTCTATCCTCAAAGGCGCGGGGATTGAATCGAAAAGGAAGCACCGTGAAGGGGGCAAGCGGTTTCGGAAACGGAAGCGGCGGAGCTCCTTCGGGGAACTGCTCCAGGCCGACGCGTCAAGCTACGACTGGTTCGGCACGGGGAAAGGGTGCGCCCTGTGCACGGCTTCATCGACGATGCTACCGGCCGTATTACCGCGCTGTATTTTTGCAGGAACGAATGCCTCATGGGGTATCTTGAGACAGTACGGCAAACCCTTACAAAATACGGCGTTCCCCTTGAAATGTACGCGGATAAGGCCGGGAGCTTCTTCGTAAACACCAAAAAACAGGCCAATTGGACCGTGGAAGAGATGCTGGCCGGACACCCGCTGGACAAGATCCAGTTCGGGAGGATAGTCGAGGAACGGCTGGGGGTGAAGCTCATCCCCGCCCACTCGCCCCAGGCCAAACAATAATGGCGAAACCCCAGAAAGGTGAAACTTCCGTTCCCTTTGCGGCTCTCTCCGGTCGGCATCCGCAGACCTTCGGTCTGATTTCTTTTCACACCCGATGACGGCATCGGCAGACCTTTGGTCTGACGCGTATCGTACTATGAAGGATTTCCCGCAAGCCGTGGCTGGACGGTTTCTACAAACCAT
>JAISQR010000138.1 GCA_031274035.1 Treponema sp.
ATCCGTTGCGATCCGCCGGTTCTTCCTGATCGGCGGCATCGGCATCCTCAAAAAGGTAGCTGATGGGAATGTTTATGGCGTCACAGAGCTTTTTCAAGGTTGCGATGGAGGGGGATATGAGCGCCCGCTCCACCTGGCTGATGGTACTTGAGGTAAGCCCGGTCTGATCCGCAAGCTCCGTTATTTTTAAGTTGTGCTTGATACGCTGGGCCCGTATACGGGCTCCAAGGGTCACATTCACCTTATCCGGCGAGGAAACTCCATCCTGTAGGGCATCGGCGAAAGACTTAGGGGTGTCAGCAGTGTCTGTCATTTTGTTTTCCTGGCTCCAATCTAGCGATTTTTGGCAAGTTTATCAAGGCAATTTTTGTCATTTTCCATGAATTTTGGTCAAAAAAGTCATTTTTGCTGTATTTTTTAAGTTTTACGAAAAAAAACGAAATTTATGCTGAATTTTTGAAAATTTTTGTTGACAAGCCAAATAAGCTGTAATACACTAATTTCATCATAAATGAATTAATTAAGTAAAAATGAAATACATTATATTTTATAGGGTGTATTATGAAGAAGCGAAGCTATGCCCTTTCCAGCGCTGAAACGGCGCCTGTTACGGCCCCAATCCTCCTTTGTGGCGGTATCTGTGCCAATATCAAGGCCGCCGCCGAATTGGGATACCAGGGCCTGGAGGTGCATATGCGGGAGGATACCCCCCTTAACTATGAGGAAGTCAGCCAGACCGCTGCGGAACACGGGATAAAAATAGCGGCTATCGTTACCGGACGGCTTAATACCCAGGGGCAGGTCAATCTGGTAGATGACCGGCCTTATATAACAGAAGCCGCCATGAAGGGTCTGCGGGAGTATATCAGGATGGCGGCCGCCCTCAATACAGACCTGATCATCGGGTGGATCAAAGGGCTTATCCCGGCCGGAGCGGCTCCCGGCGCTTATCATGCCCGGCTTGCCCGGAATCTTTCGGTAATCTGCCGGGAGGCCGCCGAACAGGGGGTACGGATTTTTACCGAGGTGATTAATCGGTACGAAGTCAATATTTTTACCACCGCCAAAGAAACTGTTGATTTTCTGGAACAATGGGAAATTCCCAACTGTTTTGTCCATTTGGATACTTTTCACATGAACATTGACGAAACCGATCCCCTTGAGGCGATCCGCATCTGCGGGAAAAGGCTTGGCTATTTTCATGCAGCGGATAATACCCGTCTTTACCCCGGAAGCGGCACCCTCAATTTTAAGAGTTACTTTTCGGTATTGGACGAGATCGGATACGAAGGTTTTATTTCGGTGGAATGTTTACCAGTGCCGGACGGCAGGACTGCGGCGCGGAAGGCGCTGGATCATCTTAGGCAATGTGAAAAGGGCATTATTTAAGGAGGGTGATGTGTCAATAAATACTATCATTGAATCGATTGATCCGCCGTTGCTGGAACTGAAAAATATTACCAAGAAATTCCCGGGCGTTACCGCATTAAGCCATGTAAATCTGACCATACGGCAAAATGAAATTCATTTATTGCTGGGTGAAAATGGCGCTGGAAAATCAACGTTAATAAAAACAATTATCGGAATCAATAAACCGGAAGAAGGCGAGATGTTGTGGATGGGGAAGCCTATCAGGATCGATAACGTGAAGGATGCCTTTGATCTTGGTATAGCGGTTGTGTATCAGGAATTGAATAACATACCTTGTCTAAGTGTGGTGGAAAATATCTATCTTGGAAACGAAAAAAGAAAATATCGTTACTTTGTAGACTGGAAAGAGGAAAAAAGACTTGCAAAAAAATCATTGGAATATGTTGGGCTGGAAAACATAGACCTTGATACGCCCATGGAAAAGATCGGAATGGGACAGCGCCAATTGGTAGAAATCGCACGATTGATAGAACATGAGGCAAAACTCATTATTATGGACGAACCTACATCCAGCCTGAGCAGGTCGGAAATTGATAATCTTCTAAAAATAATGGTTGAACTAAATAAAATGGGAGTATCGATTTTATTTATTACCCACAAGCTGGATGAAGCAAAAAAAGTAGGGCATATAGTTACCGTATTAAAAGATGGAAAAAATTCGGGCCAAACCATAGGCATCAATGATTTGTCAGAGGATGACTTGATATCAATGATGGTAGGCCGCAAGATTGAAGACAAATACCCTAAACGTTCTGTTGAATTAGGCGAAGAGGTATTTAGATGCCATAATTTAAGCTCTAAAAAATTTAAAGGAATTTCTTTTGATCTCCGCAGGGGAGAGCTTTTGGGGATTTTTGGGTTAGTAGGAGCGGGAAGGACGGAATTGGTACGAGCCATATTTGGAGCAGATCCACTCATGGAAGGTGAAATATTTATAAATGGAAAAGAAGAACGTATTAATGATCCCCACGCCGCAATAAGCAAAGGTATCGTATTAATTACGGAAAACAGGAAAGAAGAAGGGTTAACGCTTATTCATAGTTTAGTTGAAAATACCACCATCAGTACTTTAAACAAATTCAAAGATGGACCTGTCATCAACAACAAAAAGAGAAATAATGCGGTTTTTGATTTTGGTAATAAGGTTGCTCTGCGCCCACTCAATCCGCAATTGCAGGCGTTAAATTTTAGCGGCGGAAATCAACAGAAAATTGTCATTATGAAATGGCTGATGACCGGTGCTAAAATATTTATTTTTGATGAGCCAACAAAAGGCGTCGATATTGGAGCCAAGGTCGAGATTTATACCATCATGAATCAACTGCTGGAACAGGGATCCTCAATTATTATGATTTCTTCTGAAATACCGGAAATTATCGGGATGAGTGATCGTATTATGACTATGTATGAAGGGAAACAAACTGGAATAGTTAATAACGACGAAAATATTAATGAAGAAAGAATTTTATCAATTTCTACAGGGAGAGATTAATCATGAATAAATTTGACATAATGCTGCAAATAAAGAATATTTCAAAAAAATCAGGGCCTGTGGTAGCCTTGATAATACTTTGTATAGTTCTGTCTTTTGCCAGTGAGAATTTTCTTACGGTGGATAACTTGTTGAATGTCTCACGACAAATGACAATAAATGGTTTTTTGGCTCTTGGAATGATGGTATGTATTTTAACCGCAGGGATTGATCTTTCCATTGGCTTTATAATGACACTTTCTTCGGTAGTGATGGCAGTATGCACGGTAAAGATGGGATTAAATCCATATCTTGCACTCCTGCTTTGTTTGATAACGGGATGTTTGCTGGGTTTGGTCAATGGCCTGCTTCTTACTATGGGACGCCTACCTCACCCTTTTATTTCAACCATGGGAACTCAGAATATTTATAAAGGAATTGCCCTTTTAATTACCGGTTCGGTGCCTATCATGAGTATGCCTGCCCCGATACGATGGGTCGGAATTGCCTATATAAGTTCAAACCCCGATTCCTTTCTTGGAAGGATACCAGTCTGTTTTGTTTTAATGTTAATGGCATATATTCTTTTCAGCATATTCCTGAATTATACTATTCTTGGACGCCATATCTATGCGGTTGGCGGTAATATAACAAATGCAAAGCTTTCCGGAATAAATGTAAATTTTGTCAGGACAATGGTCTATGTTATTAGCGGTTTTATGGCCGCATGCGGGGGTATCGTTTTAACAGGCCGGGCAAATTCCGCATATCCGTTATCAGGATTGCTGCTTGAAAATGACGCAATCGCGGCGGTAATCATCGGGGGAACCAGCTTCTTTGGCGGTAAAGGCAATGTACTTGGTACTCTTTCCGGTGTAATTTTAATATCAATACTTAAAAATGGGCTTAATCTGCTAAATGTAAGCGCAGATCTCCAGACAATTTTCATAGGTGCGGTAATAGTTGTCGCTGTGTTTATTGATGTTATCAGAAACGGAGGCTTCGCGCGGGTAAAACGGTCTTTTAAAATAACGAAATAATAACATCATCAAAAATATATTTTTTGATATGTTTATTATAATTTTTTTCAGGAGGAAAAAGATGGGAAAGAGGATTTTAATAGTTGTGGCTGGTCTTTTGGTTTTTTTGATTTTCTTGGGATGCCAAAAAGATAAAAGCACGGGAGGAACAGCCGATAGTTCAAAAAAGAATATTACGGTTGTTCTTATGGCACTGAACAGCGATTATTGGGGCATGATGGAGGACGGGGCCAAAATAGCCGGAAAAGAATTCGGGTACAATGTGAATGTAATCGCGCCGACCGACGAAGCAAACGCAATTGACCAGATGAACATGGTAGAGGATTTAATCTCAAAAAAGGTTAGTGCAATTGTTCTGGCGCCCAGTGATTCTGCCGCATTAGTCGCCTCCGCCAAAAAAGCGAAAGATAACGGCATTCCATTTATTTTAGTTGATTCTATCTTGGATGATGACGCTGTATATGACAGTTACATCGGAACTCCCAATTTTACCGCAGGAAAAATGGCCGGAGAATATCTGGCAAGTAAATTAAAACCGGGTGATAAGGTTGGCATAATCAGGGGTATGCCGGGGCGGCCCAATCATGATGGCAGAACAAATGGGGCTCTGGAGGCATTTAAATCAGCCGGTATCAATGTTGTTGCGGTTCAATCTGCGGATGGCGATATGGGAAAATCGGTAACGGTAGCCGAAAACATATTGCAGAGTACGCCGGATATAAAGGCGATATATTGCACTGCCGACACTATGGCATTAGGGTCCTATCAGACGGTTGAAGGGTTGAAAAAACAGGGGCAGATCATGGTATTTGGTTTTGATGGTTCAGGCCCGGCATTGGATTCCATCGCGGCAGGCCAAATAACCGGCACCCTTGCACAAATGCCGATTGAGTTAGGGTATTTGGGAGTCAAAGCGGCAATAGATCGCATTGAAGGTCGTTCAACACTCAAGACTATAGATGGCGATACCAGAATAATAGACGCGGATACTGTAAATGATTTTAAATCATACATCAGTAATCGTCGGGCACAGGCAAAGTAGGCAGAGTTGCTATAAAGGCAAACAGCGTTTGCAAAATTTGATATTTTGCAAACGCTTTATTATGGAGGGAATGATGATTAAGATTGGTATGTGCCCAAATTCCTGGGGTGTCTGGTTTGAACAAAATGACAAACAGATTGATTGGCACAGATATTTAGATGAAATTGCCAGCATAGGATATAAATATACGGAAATTGGTCCCTATAGTTATATGTCTACCGATGCAAATGAGTTAAAAGATGAGTTGGATAAACGGGGATTAATACCTGTTTCCGGTATGCTCATGATAGACATCGAAGATGATGCCCTTATGGAAACAGCTATTGAAAAAACCGTGAGAACATGTACTTTGTTAAAAAACATTGGAGCGGAGTATTATGTTTTGATGGATGATATGTATACGGACCTTATCACCGGCGAAAAGAGGCTGCCAAAAACTTTAACGGATGATCAATTTAAAAAATTCTGTGCAAATTATTTGAAATTAGCGAATATTGCGAAAGATTTAGGAATTAAGTCTGTTTTTCATCCCCATAGCGGAACCCACATTGAAACGGAAGAACAGATTGACCGGATGCTGGATACGATGTCGGATGACGATTTACGTATTTGTTTTGATACCGGTCATCACATAAACGTTAAAGGAAATGATCTTTATTCGTATACCGAAAAAATAGGAGACAGGATAGACCTTCTCCATTTTAAAGATCTAAATGAAAAAGTAAAGCTTGAGGTATGGGAAAAAGATATACCTTTTGCCACCGCTACAAAAATGAATATGTTTTCTGAATTTGGGAAAGGGCAAATTGATTGGCCCCGGTACGCAAAGGTGCTCAAAAAAATCAACTTTGAAGGATACGCCATGATTGAGCATGACTGTTATCCGGTTGATTATTCAGTGCCAAAACCAAGGCATACGCAAACTGGAAAATATTTTGAAGGCGTCGGAATCGGTAGCCTGAGATAAATATGTATCATTATTGATGGAGGGTTTTATGAAAAAGATCAGAGTTGGCATTATTGGAACCGGTTTTATGGGCCGCACACACACCACGGCCTATAAGAATGTAACGAACATTTTTGGGGATGAGGTTGTACCTGAACTTGTGATAGTGGCGGATGTGGTTGAAGGGGCGGCCAAGGCATTTGCGGAAAAATACGGCTACAAGCGGTGGACCACGGATTGGAAAAAAGTGGTTAGTGATCCGGAAGTGGATTTGGTGGACATCAGCGTCCCTAATGTGTATCACTGCCCAATAGCTATTGAGGCCGCAAAAAATAAAAAGGATATTTTATGTGAAAAGCCCTTGGCTATGAGCGCCGATGAAGCAATAGAAGCTACCCATATTGTGGAAGAGGCGGGAGTTATTACCGCTATGGGCTTTAATTATCTGCGCAACCCGATTCAGTCTTATGTGAAAGAACTTATCGCCTCCGGGAAATTGGGCCGGGTAGTGAATTTTAGGGGGATGTTTGATCAGGATTTTAATAATGACCCCGAACAAATGCATGAATGGAGAATGCTAAAAAAAGAATCGGCATCGGGTGCTTTGGGGGATCTTGCTTCCCATACAATTTCATTGTCTCAATATCTTGTGGGAGATATATCAGAAGTTTGCGGCATGACACAGATAATTGTTCACGAACGCCCCGATCCAAAAGATCCTTCAAAAATGCTGCCGGTTGAAAATGACGATTTGGTACAATTTTTGTTCACCTATGAGAATGGGGCCATGGGAGCAATTTTTTCCAATCGTCTCGCCTCGGGACGAAAAGTGGCCTTGGGTTATGAAATTCAAATGACTAATGGCTGTATTGTGTATAACCAGGAGCGGCAGAATGAGGTTCAAATTTATCATCATGATGATGACAAGCGTGAACGTGGATTTAAGACTGTGCTGATTGCTCCCGGGCATGGTGATTATGGGAAATTCTATGGAGGAGCCGGTATAGGTCTTGGTTATGCGGATCAAAAGACCATCGAAGAGTACCATGTACTTAAACACGTTGCGGAACGCAAGCCTTCGGAAATCAATTTTAGATTTGGCATGAAGGTAATGCAGGTAATTGACGCGGTTCTTGAGTCGGCGGCAACACATAAATGGGTTAGCATTGAAAAAGTTAAATAAATACGGAGGTTAATGAAATGTCTAAATGGCAAATTCCCGCCAGAGGCGGACACATGGAAAACAACACCGGGGTCTATTACCAAAATATGACCAATAAGGACGTAGCGGAAAGGCTTAAAAAAAATGATGTGATCCTCATTCCGGTGGGTTCTACTGAAAATCATGGACCCAACGCTCCTTATGGTGAAGACACTTATCTTGATATTCGTCTCTGCGAACAAGTTGCGGTGGCAACAGGATGTACGGTGGCACAGCCAATCTGGTATGGTTCGCATCCGTATCACCATTTGGGTATGCCGGGGACTATCATGATCCCGGAGGAAACACTGGCGGATTATCTCTGTTATGTATTCGCCGGATTCTGGAATACGGGATTTCGGAAAATGATTGTGGTAAATGGTCATGGTCAGGATTATGTGATTCCTTTGGCAATTCATAAATTCGGGAAAAAGTTTCAGGTTCCTGGGATCGTACTCTACGTTCATTTCTGGAACGCCGCTAAAGATCCGGTTACAGGTCTTACTGATCTTGCCACCAAAGAACAGGGCGGGGTTTATGAAGATCCCTTTATCCATGCTGATGAGGTTGAGACTTCTTATTGCCTTGCTCTTTTTCCTGAACTCTGCAAGCAGGAAAACGCGATAGCTACAAAGCCTGCGCCTATGCTGCCTCCGGGACATATCAATAATTCCGCTGAAAATGGCGTAGGGCCTATTAAGTGGTATAACGCTTTTGGAAGTGTTGGAATGGAATGTATCTGTACACCGGAAGGCGTTATCGGCGATCCCCGGAAAGCTTCCGCCGAAAAAGCCCGGAAAGGGGTGGAGAATATCCTCAATTATCTGGAAAAGCTGGTAAATGATATTCTCGAAAAATATCCTGCGGGACACTTACCGCCGATTGAAAAGGTAACCCAGCGGAATCGTGAGGATATTGAGGCTGTTATCAAAGGTCCCGCCAACGGAGGACGGCATATTTATACCTTGACTTATTAAATTAAGCGGGAAAGGGGGAGAAACATGATACTGTCATGCAATACGGTTCTTTTCAGGAAATATCCATTGGAGGAGGCTTTGGCGGCTGTCAGGGAAATTGGCTTTGAATACATAGAAACTCAGGCGATGCATCCTTTCTGTCCGCATGTCGATGTTGATACCGATGATCCTGTTTGGTTTGCTGAAAAAGCGGCTTCATTTGGTATCAAGGGTGTTATGGCATTGTGGATGGCTAACGGACGTGTCATTGCGGAGAAAGAAAGTGTTGAAAAAGGCATACGAACTCTTCATTGGTGCAAGGCCGCTGGAATTCCTGTCATGCATACCGGCGATGGCATGAAGCCTGAAGGGATGGATGATGACGAAGCGTTTTCAATATTAAAGGATCGCCTTCTCCAAATGCTTGAGACGGCTGAAAAAACCAATGTTATCCTTGATATAGAACCACATGGTACATTTTCCCTTTCCGGGAAAGGGCTAAAACGCATCCTTTCCATTTCCGATTCTCCTTTTTTCGGTATTAATTACGATGCAGCAAACATATACCGGGCCTTTTTTATTGAAAATATTCAAGGAAGTACATTTTCCAGAGGAAGTAACGCAGGCATTGGAGAAGGCCAAGGAGATGATGAGACAGAAGTATTACGGGAAATTCTCCCACGGGTAAAGTTTTATCATGCAAAGGATATAAAAAATGGCGTTTGTCAGGTATTGGGAGAAGGCAATGTCAAAAATGATGAATGTATTAAAATCCTTAAAGAAGGCGGATATAAGGGTGCAGTATCGCTGGAAACCGATGGCAGTAATACAAAAGAAGTTGAAATAGAAATGGCAAAAAAAGGTATTGAATACCTTCGCCGGCGCATAAACTAGGAGGTTGGAGGTAGTATTGTGGATATACATTCGATTATTTATATAACAGCTTTCTTTTTATTTTTTATTATTGGCGTAATAGTCAACTATCCGAGAAATAAAAATACCGATTCAGATAAAGAAAGCAACTAAATTGTCTCTTGCGGAATTCTTGCATATTGAGGAGGTTATGATGAGCGGAGAAAATGGAAAAAATCCCCTGAACACAATGACTTTAACAAGTCCTACGGAATTCTGGAACGATTCTTGTTCCACGTCGGAACTGTCCAGCGCCATTGGTTACGGCGCAACAGGCGGCACCAGTAACCCTACTATCGTGGGGCAGGTTCTGAAAAAAGAACTGGAGATCTGGAAGCCCCGAATTGTGGAACTTATCGAGCAGAACCCAACCGCCACCGAGGACATCATCGCCTGGAAAATCATGGAGGGGATAACGGTCAACGCCTCCAAACTCCTTTTGCCGATTTATGAAAAAAACAAGGGCCGCAATGGGCGGCTTTCCATCCAGACCAATACCAAGTTCTACCGGGACGCCAAATCCATTGTGGCGCAGGCCGTGTACTTCAACACCCTGTACCCCAATAACAATATCAAGCTGCCCGTCACTAAAGCGGGGATTGAGGCGGTAGAGGAATTATCCTACCAGGGGGTCAGCGTAAACGCCACGGTGTCCTTTACCGTCCCCCAGGCTGTCGCCGTTGCCGAGGCGGTGGAGCGGGGCATAGAGCGCCGCAAGAAGGAAGGAAAGGATATATCCGCCATGTCGCCGGTTTGTACGATCATGGTTGGCCGTCTGGACGACTGGCTCAAGGTTGTCATGAATAAAAAGGGTATTGTTACCGAACCCGGCTACCTTGAATGGGCCGGGGTGGCGGCGGCAAAGAAGGCGTACCGGCTCTTTAAGGAGCGGGGATACCGGACTCGGCTTCTCAATGCCGCCTACCGGAATCATTACCATTGGTCCCAGTTTATCGGCGGCGATATGTCCATGACGATCACTTATGACTGGCAGCAGAAGATCAACGGTTCTGATGTGGAAGTTAAGAGCCGCATTGACGATCCGGTTGATCCGGCGATCATCGCCGAATTGGAAAAGAAGTTTCCTGATTTTGTACGGGCCTATGATGAAAAGGGCATGAAACCGGAAGAATTTGAAAATTTCGGTTCTACCCGGAGGACCCTGCTTGCCTTCCTGGGGAGTTACGCCGATCTTGTGGCGGTGATCCGGGGTATTATGATTACCGATCCCGATGTTAAGGGTGAATAAAGGAGTAAAAAGATGAGTGAACTGAAAACGTTAAAGCCCTTTATCAACGGGCAGTTTGTGGAATCAAAAACCGGAAAATACACGGATGCCTATAATCCGAGTACCGGAGAGGTTATCGCCAAAGTACCCTGTTGTACCAAAGATGAAGTGGAACAGGCCATTGCCGCGGCCAAGGCCGCCTATCCCGGCTGGTCCGGTACGCCGGTTGTCAAGCGGGTGCAGATCCTCTACAAGCTGCGGGATCTGCTGGTAAAAAACATGGACGAACTAACATACCTCGTGGCCTTTGAAAACGGGAAAGCCTGGGAGGAAGCGGCGGGGGATGTACTCAAGGCGAAGGAAGGGACGGAACAGGCCATCGCCGCGCCTTCCCTCATGATGGGGGAAAGTCTTATGGATGCTTCCAGCGGTTTTGATACGGTGCTGTACCGCGAACCTCTGGGGGTCTTTGCCGGTATTGTTCCCTTCAATTTTCCCGCCATGATTCCTATGGGCTGGATGACGCCTATCTGTATTGCCTGTGGTAACACCATCGTCATCAAGGCGGCAAGTTTTACCCCGCAAAGCTGTCTGCGTATTGCGGAATTGTATAAGGAAGCGGGGCTTCCCCCTGGGGTTATCAACATTGTTACCTGTTCCCGGAATGAAGCGGAAATTTTCCTTTCCCACCCCGACATCAAGGGCGTAAGTTTTGTCGGTTCTACTTCCGTGGGGCTGCATATTTACGAAAGCGCCGCCAAAAACGGCAAGCGGGTACAGGCCCTCTGCGAAGCGAAGAACCATGCCCTGGTGCTGGAGGACGCCCCAATTGAACGGACCGCCGAGGGGATCATCAATTCTTCCTTCGGCTGCGCGGGGGAACGCTGCATGGCCCTGCCCGTCATTGTAGTACAGGAATCTATCGCCGACAAACTGATAGCGGCCATTGTGGAAAAAGCCAAGGCCCTGAAGCTCGGCCCCGCCTACGACAAGAGTACCGGTCTGGGGCCGGTGGTAAACGCCGGTCACAAAAAGTTTGTGGAAGACTGGATTCAGAAAGGCGAGGACGAAGGGGCCAAACTGGTTCTTGACGGCCGGGGTGTCAAGGTTCCCGGTTATGAGGGAGGTTTTTATATCGGCCCCACGATTTTTGATCACGTAAAACCGGGAATGACGATAGGGGATAGCGAAGTGTTCGGGCCGGTACTCTGTATCAAGCGGGTTAAAGGTTTTAAGGAAGGGCTTGCCATCATGAACGCCAATCCTTTTGCCAACGGATCGGTGATCTTTACCCCAAACGGGTATTACGCCCGGGAATTTACCCGGCATACTGACGGCGGCATGGTCGGCGTTAATGTGGGTATTCCCGTACCGGTGGGGATGTTCCCCTTCTCCGGCCATAAGAATTCGTTCTTCGGCGATCTGCATTGTCTGGGGAAAGACGGATACCGTTTCTATACCGAAACCAAGGTGGTTACTACCCGCTGGTTTGACGAGGCGGAGAAGAAGGCCGGGAAGGTAAGTACCTGGGACGGGACCATTTAACCTTGACGGTT
>JAISQR010000187.1 GCA_031274035.1 Treponema sp.
CCGGTTATATCCTAGTAAACCTATCGGGGGGGGGGGGGGGGGGTATTAAATAATCAACAATTATTAAAAAAAAACCGGCGGGCGGTATGGCAACATACCGGACAGTATTGTCAATGCCGGTTTTTGTACGGTACATTCCCAAAACGCTCCTTATATCAAATAGTATAAATATAATTAAAACTATAGCGCTGTTTTAAAAAAAAGGCAAGGGCCCGCGGCGCCTTAAAGTAAAACCGCCGCGCCCTGTAAGGATTATTGACTTTCTGAAAGATATCCCTCTATAATGTTATAACAAAAAATGTTATAACATTACATACTAGAATGAGGGGGATTATGAAGATAGTAATACTCGATGGTTATACGGAAAATCCCGGAGATTTAAGCTGGGACGGATTCAGGGCTTTGGGCGAATTGACCGTTTATGACCGGACTTCTGCGGAGGATATTATAGAAAGGATTAACGGCGCCGAAGCGGTAATCATCAATAAGACGCCCCTATCACGGGAAACCCTGGAAGCCTGCCCCGGTATACGATATATCGGCGTTTTGGCTACAGGTTACAATGTGGTGGATACAGAGGCCGCAAAAGAACAGGACATAACGATCACCAACATACCCGCCTATGGTACCGCGGCCGTGGGGCAGTTCGCCGTCGCCCTGTTGTTGGAAATCTGCCATCACATTGGGTACCATGATAAAGAGGTACACCAGGGCCGGTGGGAAAAGAATGCCGACTGGTGTTTCTGGGATTACCCCCTTATAGAACTGGCGGGAAAAACCATGGGTATTATCGGTTTTGGAAGGATAGGACAGACAACAGGCGCGATAGCAAAGGCTTTGGGGATGCGCGTCATTGCTTATGATGAAATACAAAATGAAACCGGCCGTACCATAGCGGAATATGTTTCATTGGACGCGCTGCTGTCCCAATCGGATATTATCAGCCTGCACTGCCCCTTGTTTCCTTCTACCCAGGGAATAATCAACAAGCATACTATTGCCAGGATGAAGGACGGGGTAATTCTATTGAACAATTCACGGGGCCCCTTGGTAGTGGAACAGGACCTGGCCGAGGCCCTTAATTCCGGCAAGGTATACGCGGCAGGGCTTGATGTGGTTTCTACAGAACCGATCCGGCCTGACAACCCCCTGCTTACCGCAAAGAACTGTATCATCACCCCGCATATTTCCTGGGCCTCAAGGGAAAGCCGGCAAAGGCTTATGGATATTGCGGTAGAAAATTTAAGCGCTTTTTTAAAGAACAATCCTCAAAATGTTATTAACAACTGAGAAAAAAGGAGAACCCTTATGAACTATACTAACCTGCCTGGAACCAGTGTAAAAGTCTCGCGAATGTGTCTGGGGACTATGATGTTCGGCGATCAGACTAACGCGGCCGATTCCCTTGCAATCATCGATTATGCCTTTGATCAGGGAATCAATTTTTTTGATACCGCCGCTTCCTATACCGGCGGAGAAAGTGAAAAAATAACCGGCAAGGGACTTGCGGGACGGAGAGACAAGGCGCTTATCGCCACCAAAATATTTTATCCCGTCAGTGATGAGCTTAATGACAGCGGCCTTAACCGGCGGCATATCATAGCATCTACGGAGGCCAGTCTTAAAAGATTAAATACCGATTATATCGATCTGGTATATATGCACGCGCCGGATTATGAAACCGAGATGGAAGAAACCCTTGATACCTTTACCGCTTTGATCCGGGCGGGCAAGATTCGATACCTGGGCGTCAGTAATTTTGCCGCGTGGCAGATAGCGGATATCCTGGCCCTTTGCGATAAACGGGGGTATATAAAACCGATCATTTCCCAAAATGTATATAATACTTTAATTCGGGATGTTGAGCGGGAACTACTGCCCTTCTTAAAAACCCATAAAATGGGCATGGCGGCTTACAATCCAATCGCCGCGGGGCTGCTTTCAGGGAAATACAAATCCAGGGAAATTTTAGAGAATACCCGGTTTGCAAATAAAAAACTCTACTACGATAGATACTGGACGGATAGGAATTTTAAAGCTGTAGAAGAACTTTCGGCTGTTGCGGACAAATACGGCCTTTCCCTTTTGGAACTCGCCTTCCGTTGGTGCAATTCCCAATCCGTAGTTGCCGCTGTTATAAGCGGAGTCAGCAGGCTGGAACAGGCAAAGCAAAACATTCAAATTTTTAACCAGCCTGTTCTTGCTGGGGATATATTAAAAGCCTGTAATACGGTATGGGAAGAAATGGAGGGGAAAACCTTCCTCTACAACCGGTAAGGAACCAGCAGCCTACAAACACTAAACGGCAGGGGGTGCGGAATGTGCTTTCGCACGCCTTTTGGCGTCCTTCTTTATGCGCCTATGAGCGGTTTGCGGCTACTAAAATATTACAATCCCAAAAAAGAATTTTAACCGCTCAGGCGAAAAAGGAAAAATATATAGAGCCTTTCCCAAAACTTCAGTTTTTGGGAAAGGCTCTATTGCTTCGTTATTTTTAACGCGCCCGCCCTGATCTGTAACTAAATCTATTTGACAGTATTGTACTATATTGATATTATAAAATACATCATCACTTATGGTTCATCATACCCCAAAAATGTATTTTTTCTCAATAATAGACAGGAGGGTTTTTGTGATTGAAGCTATAGACCTAGTCAAGCGGTATGGACCGCATGTAGCAGTGGATCATGTCAGTTTTAAAATTGAAAAGGGGGAAATAGTCGGTTTTCTGGGGCCGAACGGCGCGGGAAAATCAACAACTATGAATATCCTTACCGGTTATCTTTCCTCCACACAGGGAACCATTACCCTAGACGGCCTGGATATTCTTGAACATCCGGTTGAGGCAAAGAAGAATATCGGATATCTGCCGGAAAATCCGCCCCTTTACCTGGATATGACGGTTAAAGATTACCTTTCCTTTGTCGGAGAAATCAAGCAGGTTCCCAAAAAAGACCTAAAAAACCGGATACAGCAGGTAGAGGAAACCACCGGTATTGCCGATGTTTCCCGCAGGTTGATAAAGAACCTGTCCAAAGGTTACAAACAGCGGGTTGGTCTGGCCCAGGCGCTGGTAGGTAATCCAGAGATACTTATACTGGACGAACCTACCGCGGGTCTTGACCCCAAGCAGATTCTAGAAATCCGCGACCTTATCATTGAACTGGGGAAGGATCATACCATTATTCTAAGTTCCCACATACTGCCTGAGGTAAGCGCGGTCTGCGAACGGGTTCTTATCATCAACAAGGGAAGCATAGCGGCGGACGACACGCCGGCGAACCTGGCAAAACGGCTTCTCGGCGGAAGCCATATCATGCTCAGGCTGGACGCGCCGGAAGAACGTATACGCGCAAGCCTGGGGAAGCTGCCTTCCGTCCGCGGCCTGGAATTCCGCGGCAGCCAGGAAGAGGGGGCCGTGGATGTGGTAGCGGAAGCGGAGGAAAACACCGACATACGGCGCGATATTTCCCGCTGCCTCGGCAATGCCGGTATTCCTATTCTCTTGATGAGGCCGCTTGATATGAGCCTTGAAGAGATATTCCTCCAGGTAACAACCGAGGAAGCGGAGCGGCAAAAAACAGAAGCGTCTAAACAAGGAAACAATACAGAGGGAGTTGAAAAATGATTGCCATTTTTAAGCGGGAGCTTCAAAGCTATTTTCAGACATCCATAGCCTATATTTACCTTGGCTTCTTTTTACTAGTTGCCGGGGCCTTTTTTACCACCGGCAACCTTGCCGTCAGGTCGCCCCAGTACACAAATTTTTTGGGGACCTTCCTGTTCATCTTTCTTCTGGCTATTCCTCTTTTAACCATGCGCCTGTTTTCTGAAGAAAAAAAGCAGAAGACCGACCAGCTTCTCCTTACCAGCCCCATCTCGGTTACGGAAATAGTCCTGGGAAAATTCCTTGCGGCCCTGGCGCTGTATTTAATCTCCCTGGCGGTAACGATCATCTACCCCATTTTTATAGCGGTCTTCGGCAGCCTTGCTGTATGGGAAGTTGTAGGCAGCTATCTTGGCTTCATCTTCCTTGGCGCGTGTTACATTTCCATAGGACTGTTTATTTCGGCGGGAACGGAGAACCAGTTTATCGCGGCAATGGTATGCTTCTTTACCCTGCTGCTGCTGCTCTTTATCGATCCGCTTATCGCCGTTGTCCCATCGGGTTTAACGGCGGGGCTTGTCTTTGCCGGGGTCCTCGCCGCCGCGGTCGGGCTGTTCCTTTATTTAAATACCCGGAATGTGATCATAACCGCCGGCATCACGGCGCTGGGGGCAATAGTCATTGCCGTACTGTATCTTGTAAAAAGAGAAGTGTTCTTCGGCTTTATCATGAATTTCCTTTCGTGGTTTTCCCTTAATAAACGCTACGGTAACTTTTCCATGGGAATTTTAGAGTTGGAATCCCTTATTTACTATATTTCTTTCAGCGGCTTGTTTATTTTTCTAACGGTCAGGCTTATAGAAAAACGGCGCTGGAATTAAGATAAGAAAACCCCTAAAAAACTGAAATTTTTAGAGGTTCTTTTTGGAGGCATATAGCATGAAATTTGATCTCTCAAAATCTCTGCATACTAAACATATTAAATACGGCGGATATGCGGTACTGATAACCATTGCGGTTATCGCGGGCCTCATCTTAATCAACCTGCTCCTGGGGCAGTTTTCCCCCCGCTTCGATCTTACCGAAAACCAGTTATTCTCTCTTTCAGAGCAAACCAGGCAGGTATTGGACGGCCTTACAAGCCCGATCAGTATATTCGGCCTCTGGGCGCCGGGGCAGGAAGTAACCCAGGTAGCGGAGGTGATAAAATTCTACACCGACGCGAACCGTAATATCCATTTCGAGGCTATAGACCCGGACAGGAACCCCGGTTTATTGACAAAATACGATAAGGACAAAACAGGACTCAGTTCCGGTACGCTCATCGTTGAAGGGGAGAAGGGGTTTAGGGTGATACCCTATATAGATATGCTGGACATTGATTATTCAAACCCCCAATCGCCGCGGGTAACAGGCTTTGCGGTAGAAAAACGGATAACCAGCGCCATTGTCTATGCGGGAACAGGGGTAACGCCCATAATCTACGAGATTTCCGGGCATCAGGAAACCTCCCTAAGCCAGCTTAATATGAAGGAAACAATTGAAAAGGAGAACTATACGCTCCTGCCCCTTAACCTTCTGCGCCAGGATGTTCCCCAGGATGCTTCGGCCCTTATCATTAACAGCCCCAAGAGCGATCTTGCGCCGGGCGAAGCGGAAAAGATTCTTGCTTATCTTGAAAAGGGCGGACGGCTCCTTATCCTCTCTGATATGCAAAGCGGGCAGGAAACCCCTAACCTGGACGATATGCTGAGGAGTTACGGCATACGTTTTGATTACGGGCTGGCTGTGGAAACCGATCAGAACTATACGGCGGGAACTCAGTATTTTATAATTCCTAATCTCGCTTCCCACGATATTACCAAATCTCTTATAGATAAAGAAACACCCATGATTCTAACCTTTGCTCAGGGGCTTACAGCCCTGGAAACACGGCGGCGTACCGTTGAGGTAACGCCTTTCCTGAATACAAGCGGGCAAGGATATCTGCGTACCGACACGGGCAATAACAGCAGTTACCGCCTGCCCAGCGATATAAGCGGCCCCATCGTTATGGGTATGGCGGTAAAAGATCCCCAGTATGCTATGGGGCAGGAACCCCAGACACGCATTGCCGCCATTGCCTGCGGTTCGCTGCTTGAGCAGGTAGGCATATTCAGCCAGATACCGGGGAATATCGAGCTTTTTATGAACAGCCTTTTCTGGCTTGAGGAGAGGCCGGATACCGTTTCGGTCAGTTCCAAATCCCTCTTTATCTTTCCTATGCAGATCAATAACATGCACATAATTGTTTTTGGAGCTATCTTTGTCATTCTTATTCCGCTTGCCTGCTTTATCGCCGGCTTTGTTACCTGGTTAAGACGGAGGCATTTGTAGGTAAACGTATGAGCAAGAACAGTAAAATTTTAATTGTTTCAGGTATAGTCCTGCTTCTCCTTGCAGGCGGATATACTATCGTCCGGCATGTGAAAAAAACATCCCCCTCGGCTTCGCAGACTAATTTTCCTGAATCCATCAAGCTCACTTCCCTGGAACAGGATAATGTTACCAGAATCGAAGTTCCTGAATCCGCCCTGCTCCTTGAAAAAGGGGAAGATGGATGGGCAGTTTCTGGGGCATCCTTTGCTATAGACCAGAGCAGTATACAAAGCATCCTATGGGGCCTTTGTAATATCTATGCCGAAAGAATAGTCGAGGAAGCGCCGGAAAGCCTTACGGATTACGGCCTTGACGCGCCGCGGGCCCATATCGTTCTGACTACAAAAGACGGTGAAAAGGTAGAACTGTATGCGGGCAATAAGTCGCCTTCACTTTCCAGTATGTACGTTATGAAAGCGGGCGATCCCAATGTCTACTTGGTATCTTCCTATTCAGGCGAGAGGATCGGAGTAACCCTGGCCGGTATCCGCGACAAAAAACTGTTCCCCGCCTATGAAAACACCGATGTCGCGCGTTTCCGTTTGCAGAAAGGAGACAGCCGTATTGAGATACACCAGGATGTATCCGTTCCGCAAAGGGCGCTGGCGGCCAATCTTTATACCAGTGTACTTGAAGGCGCGTATATAAAACCGGTCTTTGTTGATACCGAAAAGTACTACGGCTTGCTTGACGTGTTTAAAAACCTGACCGTTATCGATTTTGTTGAAGACGCCCCTGTTTCCCTTGAACCTTACGGGCTGGATCAGCCTTACGAGGTTTACATACAGACCAATGATATAGAACTGAATATACTGGCCGGCAACAGCGCCGACGGAAAAACCTATATTCAGTTTAAGAACGATAGGGCGGTTTATACAATTAAGGATATAGCCCCCGGTCTGCAAACCAAGCCCTTCGATCTTATAAGTAAATTCGCCCTTATAATCAATATTGACACAGTCAATACCTTGAATTTCAGGGGAGAGGGCATGACGGTCAACGCCGAAGTCAAGCGCCGGGGGGAAGGCGATGAAAAAGAGGAGCAGTACTTCATTAACGGCAGACGCGCGGTTGAAAAGAATTTTAAGGCCCTGTACCAGGCTATTATCGGCTTGATAATAGACGCCGAAGCGCCTGACCGCCCTATCAACGCGGGCCTGGGGGAAGTATTCGTCGATTACCGCCTGAACGTGCCGGGAATGCCCAGAGCCCAGTTTGAACTTATGCCCTATAACCGGGATTTCTATGCCCTGAACAACGGCGGAATAGTTGAGTTCCTTATATCCCGCCCCCAGATCAACGAGATACGGAAGGCATTGGACAATATGGCCTATGAGGAGTAAGGATAAAGGGCGGTTATGTTCTGCGGGGTATGGGGGCCTGTTCGCGGTCGTTTGCGGGGCGGGACATGTTTTCGTCCGCCTTTTGGGTGTGCATTCTTCGCCCGCGAACCTCCGGTTCGCGGCATTTTTACTTTTAAGAAATTTAACCGCTAAAGACGCGAAAAAGGAAAACGCGATACTTTCAAGTACCGCGAAAATACCCAAATTTGAAGAAATTTAACCGCAAAGCGCCATCAGACCTATGGTCTGCGGACACCAAGGTTTTGGTTAGAACACTCTTTTTCCATCCT
>JAISQR010000320.1 GCA_031274035.1 Treponema sp.
CCATGATTATCATTTATCTGGTGTTCCAGAAACAATTTATTCAAGGCATTGCTACCTCCGGCGGCAAGCTCTAACAGCAAGGAGTTACTGATATGGCTAAGATTACTTTTATGGGAGCGGGCAGCACTATTTTTGTCCGCAATGTTCTGGGAGATTCAATTTGTTCCCCCGCCCTGGCGGACAGCGAGATTGCGCTCTACGACATAGACAGCGAGCGGCTCAAGGAAAGCGAGGCGATCCTCGAAGCTATCAACAAGGGGAAAGGCGGCAAGACCCGGATTACATCGTATCTTGGGAACGGACAGCGCCGGGACGCGCTCAAGGACGCCGACTTTGTGATAAACGCCATACAGGTCGGCGGCTACGATCCCTGCACCATTACTGATTTTGAGACACCTAAGAAATACGGGCTACGGTAGACTATTGCCGATACCCTGGGAATAGGCGGCGTCATGCGCGCCCTGCGTACGATTCCTGTCATGGAGGAATTTGCCCGTGACATTGAGGAGGTGTGCCCCAACGCGTGGCCGCTCAATTACACCAATCCCATGGCGATATATGCAGCTCCACAGCTCCGTAAAAACGGAAACGATCTTTACCCGGAAATTAAAAAGCGTGCTGCCCAGAAAAACAAAACCGCAAAACACGGCGATATGGTGCGCTTCGATTATATCGAAAAATTCGGTTGTTACTGTACCGAATCCAGCGAGCATAACGCCGAGTACAATCCCTTTTATATTAAACATCATTACCCTGAACTTATTGAAAAGTTCAACATCCCTCTTGACGAGTATCCCCGCCGTTGTGTGGATCAAATTGCGGGATGGAAGGAAGAATACGGCAAACTAAGGCGGCAAAACGAATTGCCCCATGAACGGAGCCATGAATACGCTTCATACATTATGGAAGCGATGGTTACCGGTGTGCCGTACAAGATAGGCGGCAATGTGCTGAATACCGGCGGCTTGATTTCCAACCTTCCCGCCGAAGCCTGTGTGGAAGTTCCCTGCATGGTTGATTCCAATGGGGTGAATCCCTGCTATGTCGGCCCGCTCCCCCCGCAGCTTGCCGCGATGAATATGAGCAACATCAATGTCCAACTTCTCACCGTTGAGGCGGCCCATACCCGTAAAAAGGAACATATCTACCACGCCGCCATGATGGACCCGCATACCGCGGCGGAACTGTCCCTTGACGACATTATCCGTATGGTGGATGAATTGATCGCCGCCCACGGGAAATGGCTGCCAGAGTATCGGTAGGAACAAGCGAGTGAGGGGTTTTGTATGAAAATACTAATCATCGGCGGCGCAGGATACATAGGAAGCCATGTTGCCCGGGAATTGTTGGACTGCAAACATTCGGTAACGGTTTTCGATAACCTTTCAAGCGGATTGCAAGAGAATCTTTTCCCGGATGAACAGTTTATCCGGGGGGATATTCTTAACTACGATCAACTGTTGACCGCCATGAAAGGCGGTTTTGACGCGCTGGTTCATTTGGCGGCCTTCAAGGCGGCAGGCGAATCCATGATCGCGCCGGAAAAATATTCGCTGAATAATATTTCAGGTACTATCAATATATTAAACGGCTCCCTTGAAACGGATATACAGCATATCGTTTTTTCTTCCAGTGCCGCGGTCTATGGTGAGCCGGAATATCTTCCCATTGATGAGCAACATCCCACCAATCCTGAAAATTACTATGGTTTTACGAAACTGGAAATAGAGCGGATTATGCAATGGTATGACCAACTTAAAGGGCTCAAATTTGCCAGCTTACGGTACTTTAACGCTGCGGGTTATGACCCCAAGGGCAGGATTTGCGGGCTTGAACAGAATCCGGCAAACCTTTTGCCGGTGGTGATGGAAGCGGCAACAGGTAAGCGGAAGGAAGTGCAAATTTTTGGGAACGATTATGACACCCCCGATGGCACCTGCATCAGGGATTATGTTCACGTAAGCGATCTTGCGGTGGGACACGCCGCGGCGCTGGAATATATCAGCATACAAAGAAAAAACCTTACGGTGAATCTTGGAAGTGAGAACGGCGTTTCCGTGCGGGAAATGGTTGAAACCGCCCGGAAAATAACGGGGGTATCCATTCCAGTAACGGTAACCCAGCGCAGGCCGGGGGACCCGGCAAAGCTGACATCCTCCGCCAAAATGGCAAAAAATCTTCTTGGGTGGCATCCAAAGTATTCCGATGTGGAAACCTTGCTTGCCTCAACTTGGAATGTTTATAGGAGGAATGAAAAATGAAACCAGTCTTAGTAGTGCTTGCGGCGGGTATGGGCAGCCGTTACGGCGGATTGAAGCAGATTGATCGCATAGGAGATCATGGAGAAGTATTACTGGATTATTCAGTTTTTGACGCTCTCCGTTCAGGTTTTAAGAAAGTTATCTTTATCATTCGGCATGATATGGAAGCTGATTTTAGGGATATTGTACTGAGCCGGATGAGTAACACAGTTGAGTATGAATTGGTGTATCAGGAACTAAACAGTCTAATTCCGAATGATATAGTCCGGATATCAAAACAAATCGGTAGAACAAAACCATGGGGGACGACCCATGCCCTGCTTTGCGCTCAGCATAAAATTGACGCGCCGTTTGCGGTACTGAACGCGGATGATTTTTATGGGCGTGAAGCCTTTAGCGCAATGGGTTCTTATTTGCAAAACCCTTCTATTGCCGAAGGCGCCATAGTCCCCTATGGTCTCGAAAAAACCCTAAGCCCCCAGGGAACGGTAACACGGGGAGTCTGTGAAATTGGGAATGGGTATCTTTTATCAGTGGATGAGTTTTTTTTGATCGGAAAAAACGATGATGGAAAGATTTACAACACATTTCCTGATGGGACAAAACGGGAACTACGGCCTGATACCCCGGTATCCATGAATTTTTGGGGCTTCCCGGCACGTATTTTTTCTACCCTCAAAACCTATTTTGAAAATTTTCTTGCGGAATCAGGGCGTGAATTAAAAAGCGAGTGTTATATTCCCCGTGCTGTTGACTGGATAATCAAAAAACAAGTTCTTGACATTCGTGTCCTTCCGGCTGTCTCTGACTGGTTTGGCATCACCTACCGGGAAGATAAAAAAATGGCGGTCAATCATATTAAATCTATGGTTAAAAGAGGAATATATCCCTCTCCTCTATGGAAGCAGAATTTGAAATTCTTTGTGAGATACAAATGGAGATCATTCTATGAACATATACGCTATCAACCAGATGAATAATATCCAATCCGCCCTCTTAAAAGCTGACTTCATCATCATCGGCGCAGGCTCCGGCCTGTCCACCGCTTCCGACCTCTTGTACGATGATACCGGCACCTTCAAAAAATGGTTCCTCGGCATAATTCAAGGATAGAACTTTTGGAAAGAAGCGTTGTCTTCACCATTTGTAATCTTTACAAATGGTGACCTCTGTAATTCTATACGGTATAATACATAAAAGACAAAACAGGGGCGGAGAGCGGGCTTGCGCCCACCCATCGCCCCCGTCTAGCAGTTAAAACTTTATTGACAAGCCAAGGCTTGCAAATTGCAGTCCGCTGTATCCAACCTCAAAGTACGCGCCTATATTTTGCGTAAAGAAGTATCTTGCCCCAATATTTGCGCCAAAAAGGAAAAATGATACACCTTCATACGCGCTTCCTGAATAATCCCCACCATCAAAGGTTTGAATTACATACCCCAGTGTAAGACCGGCGTATGTATCGAGATTTTTCAAAAAGTTGAAATGATACATCCCGCGCGCGCCAAACCCTATATTGTTCCATACAAACTCATAATCTTTGTAAGTGATAGAATAAGAGGGAGTTGTCGTGACAGTGGGTAAAGAATAAGAATACTTCCATTGGGCGAAAGTAAATATTCCTCCTACGGTAATCGGCAATTTGACCGGCAGTTTGAAATCAACGCTTGCCGATAGGGGCGGGACTCCCATGTCATAACCGCCTGTCGGCCCTAAGCCAATACCGGCATTAATAAACACCTTGCTCTCGCCAATCCCCGGCGCGTAACTGTTGTACCAGGTTTGGGCAAAAGCTCCTCCCGTGGCAATCACCACGAGAATCAGTCCAAAGAAAATCTTTTTCTTCATAGAAGAAACTCCTTATACTGGAAGCAGGGGACGGGGTTTAGGTTATAGGTTTCAGGCGGTCATCGTTGGCACGAACC
>JAISQR010000401.1 GCA_031274035.1 Treponema sp.
AATCGTATAAATTTGCAATTTATTGCAAATTTATACCTTGCAAACTCCCAAAGGAGCCTCGTTAATCGGAATTTTTGCATGAATATGCAAAAATTCACCAAAGTCCCACAGGCTCCTAGTCTTTCGTAAGTCATTGTATTATAAAGACTTAGGATTTCAGAAAAAGGTCGAAATTCACGGAAACAGAGTTTTCGGAGGGGACTCACTTTTAAGAAATTCAACCGCTAAAGACACGAAAAAGGAAAGTACGCTACTTCCAAGTACCGTGAAAATATCCAAATTTGAAGAAATTTAACCGCAAAGTGCACAAAGGACACGAAGGTTTTGGTGAAAAAACACTCTTTTTCCTCGCCGCGAACCAAAGGTTCGATGCGCCCCTTGGCGGTTGTTTTCTTTTCGTGCATCTTCGTGGTTAAAAGTAAAACCGCCGATAGTTTTCGTAACTACTCAGATATGTGCGATATTTTATATATTCTTCTTGCCCTCAAGCGTTTTTAACAAAGGGGCTCCCCCTTTCGCTCCAACCGGCTCATTACGGCGCGGAAAGCGCCTCCGTTCCGCCGATTGCGCAGGGGTAGCGGCGACGCTACCCCGCATGAGGCTTGAGTAGTTACAAAATCGTACAAACTTGAGTAATTACAGGTTTTTGTTATACAACTTAGCCTTATTCGCTTCAGCGCTTAAATTCTTAAAAATTTCCCGCCGGAATTTGACAGGATTCAACTTGGCGGAGGGCGCCGGTAGACTAAACTTCCGGTTTTATGAGCAGGCAGTTTACCAAATGAAGACAAATATCAATGCTTATGTAAAAATCGCGTACAACTCGTATGTACAATCCCGCGGCAGGTTAGAGACATCTGGTTTTTTGTATAATTGTCATATAAATATGGTAAAAAAGACTTTACATTTTCGAGGAAATACTTATATTATAACAGTAGCAAATTGTAATTTTTTTTGTTTGAACTCTATAATAGTAAAGGAGTAGGATATGGGATCGATGGATCTGCCTAAAAGTCCTAATGTATTTCATCCGGAGAAACCGAGCGCAGTAGGTTCACGGAATTCATTGGCTCAGGAATTTCGGGATCAGCAGGCTGAAGTTAATCAACTTCTGGAAGAGGAAACCAATAAGGTTATTCACCACTTGACCGCAAAATTACCTAAAGACGTACTGGAACGCCTTGATGTAATGGGCGGACTTAAAGAGAAGCTGTACAATTACTTCAATCAGAATTACCAAAATATGTTCAACCGTTACATGGTAACGACTGAAGATGAGATGGTAAAGAAGATACGTAACTATATCGACAAAGAGGAAACCAAGATCCTCGCCCGGTATACCCCCACGGAAATTGCGGATCTTCTGGATGCGGTAGGCGGCGCCGATAAGTTCAATACCGGCGAAATTGAAAAATCAATGGTCAATATGTACGGCCACCTTCAGGGCCATATACAGCGCGGCGTTAATGAACTGGAAAGTCATACCAATAGTCTGCTCCGTCAGAAGACAGACACCGGTGCGTTTATCCGCGGCGAGAATGCGTATTCTATTGTTAAATGCGCCTTTAAAGACAACCTGGTAAAACCCAAAACCGTTACCGATGTAAAACTCTCTATCAATATCCTCGATTCAGAATTGATAAGTCCTATTTTCCATTATCAAGTTACGGTTGAATACCTCATCAAGGACCTGCTTTCTAAGCACCTCATCGATACCATTGATAAGGAAATCGAAAGGGTCAAGGAAGACCGTATTAATCAGGGGATGGAAGAACTTACCGACAGCGAGATCATCTTTAACAAGATTGGACGGATTGAGAACTATACCGATGATAAGGGCGATGATCCCAAATCCAAGCGTTACGGTCATATTGCAAAGACGATATTTGAACGGATAGCCGATCTGAGGGCGGAAATAGAACCTGAGAATTTTGATCAGCAGAATGTCCGCGAGAATGTTAAGAAGATCATTGATATTGAAAATATCCGCAGCCGCGGCTTTAACACAGCGGTTAATTCCATTACCGCTATCCTTGATACCTCCCGCATGGGGTATCAGTTCATCGAAAACTACAAGAACGGGCGTGAACTCCTTATCCGCGAATATGAGGATACGGATACCAACAACCTCCCCGATGAGCGGTATCAGATCCGTATGAGGTACTATGATAACGCCCAGCTTATCGAGGAACGCAAATCCTACGACGTGCAGGTGAAGAGCTTCGAGACTGAGATACTTCATCTATGGGAGGTGCTGCATGTTATCTATGAGGATGCCAAGCCTTCGTTCAAAGTTACCGATTTTGAAGATCTGGCCAAGAAGGAACAGCCCCGTATCCGCAAGCTCATAAAGGAGAAATCCGCCGAGCCTATGTATGAAGATATCGACAAGGTATGGGATGAAATTTCCTTTGTAAAGCCTGCCGAAACCGAAGTGGAACGGATGAACCGTACCTATGTGTACGAGAAAGACAAGCTCCGGCAGAAGATCATCCTGATGCGTCAGAAGATGAAACAGATGTACGACTATCAGTACCCCATCGAACGGCGTGTTATGGAAGACAGACTTAACTTCCTGGAAAGGGAATACTACCGTTTTGAATACATGATCAACCCCTACCATATTCAGCCTGGTCTGCTCCTTGATGTAGATATCACCTCTATCAAGCGGAAAAAAGCAACACTGGACGCAATGGCCAATGTGCTTAACGAATTCCTCCACGGTGTTTCCAAAGGCTTCCAGGATGCCGCCTTTGCGTCCTTCAGCCGGCGGCGTTCTACGGTCCGCGAGGATATCAATCAATCGTTTGCGGATGCCGCTGACGGACGGCGTTCCGCCCCTGTTGCAAATGTAGGGTCCGCTCCCGCGGCGGCCTATCTTGATCTTATCAATTCCGGTGAAACTACCCCCGCCGTTGCCGACGGCGCGGCGGCCCCCGCCATCCCGCCGCCGGCCAAGAGAGGCCGCGCCAAGGCGGGCGTGGTAGACGCGAATCCCCGGCGCCCGGGACGGAAATCTGGCAGCGGAAGGGGCCGCAACAGCGGTGATGATGTTCCATTGAAGGAAGTCTAAACGTAGAAGTTTGTGGGGTTTTGCCCAAAAATCGTATAAATTTGCAAACTCCACGGAAATGATGTTTTTACAGGCTCCTAAATACCCCGGCCGCTTGGCGCTGGGGTTTAGATTTTTTTAAAAATCATTAAACGAAGGAATACCGCCGGCTAAAAAGGCCGGTTTTATACCCGGGTGCGGATAGGGAATGAGATGATTGCAGGAGTCTGTTAATTTACGGAATGGGGTAACATAAATACTCGGCATCTGAAGTTTTATGCGGAATCGTTTTTCTGTATCCCTTCCCTGCGAGTATATCGAGTTTGGAATGCCGAACGCCCCCAAAAACGGGGGCGTTTTTTTAGGAGTCCTAAAAGAATGAGTAAGGATATAACTAATCTGGAAGTGCTTTCAACGCGGGCAGGGTTTAATTCCGCAGTACGGCACATGAATAAAACCATAAAAATTGCGGCGGATGCCGGCGCAAAAGAGAATCTGGCCGATATCCTATTTAAATTGGGCGATGAAGATCTTTCCGGCGAAAGAAGCGCCATGCTTCTCCGAATGCTTCTTGTTGATAAACTTCAATATAAGGTTGTTTCTGCCAATCTGGCCTCGATTGTAGCCGAACCTGCAAGCCTTGCCCCTGAATTTGCAAAATGGACCGCGGTGGATCTTGTTGCCGCGTATCATCACCCCGACCTTGGCTTGCTGGTGGCGAATCCAAAAATCCCCGAAGAGTTAGCCAATTTCGGCTCAATGCGGAAGCGGGAACTGTTGGTTATCTATGCGGGGAAGGGGGCGGACAGCGCTGACGATCTGTGCTTTAAGGCCGCATCCCTGGCGGTACTCCTCTTTGAGGGCGCTAAACCGAAGATCCCTGATGAAATGTACAAGGGGAAATTTACCGCAAAGCGGCTTGAAAAACCGGCCCCTAAAAACGCGGTTCCAGAAAGACGGAAGGCGGCCGCTTCTGCAAGCGCAAAAACCAGCAGCCCTAAGCCGGCCGCTCCGGTTAAACCCAATGAAAGTCTTAGGGCAGCCGCTCCGGTAGTAACCGTCGCTGCCGCATCGGCTGTTTCCAAGGGGCCGGTGCGCATGACGCCTATGTACTCTGTAGCGGTTACGAATGAACTCTTTCATAATGGGAATGTGGAGGCATGGAAACGTATTATTGCCAGTTACAATGCTAAATATCCTGAACTGCAAGTCTATATTTACTACGAAGGCGAACGGATAATGGATATCAACTCCCTGTTTAAATGGGGTAAAGTTAAGCACGGCAGCGCTATACAGTTTGCCGTCGCGGGGAGTGAAATTAAAGATGTGGCTAAATTGCAGCGTTATCTCGTCCAGGGGGCAAGCCATCAATTTGAGGCATTTCTCCGCGGTCCGGTAAATAATGTTCTGAGGTTATTTTAATACGGCCCAGCCTAATACCAGAGGAAAAAAATATGGATAGTAGAATACATTTTTTTAGTCAGAATGATGTTATTCACAAGAAGGTTGCGCCCGAATTGCTTGGTATTCGGGGACGGCAGGCCAATGAATTTGCCGAACTGGGTTTTCCCATTCTACCGGGATTTATCCTTGATTCGGAAATTGCGTCAGAACTTGACATTAATGCGGTAAAGAAGGATGTGAACAGCCTTCTGGAGAAATGCGCATCTATTGTCGGTAAAAAGTATGGGGACGCGGAAAACCCTATGCTGGTTAAGATAGTCATCTCTTCAAACTTGGCTGTAAGTACCTATCCTGCACTGCATAACTTCGGTCTTGTCAGACCGACTATTGCAGGATTTGCGAATAAGGTTGGGGATACCTTCGCTGCCCATGAGGTGCTCTTCCTTGTGCGGGGTATGCTCCGTATAGAAGAGCGGATCAAGGAACTGGAAAATAAGACCGATGAACAGAAAGAGATTAACGGTCTCTTTAAAAGTTTGAATGATGAAATCGGTTCGGATCACCCTAAAAAGAGCGCTGAAGAATACATAGATATGTATGCCGGATATTTTCCGGCAGGTTTCTTTGATACCGCTGGGGAACAGATACTCATCACGCTGGGTGAGATATCCCGTATGCTCAGGATGGATGATCAGAACGACCGTGATACGGCCCTTTTGATTGCGCCTATGGTATATGGAAATTATGGGGAAAATTCCTCTTCGGGGTATTATTTCAGCCGTAACGTAGTTACCGGCGAAAAGAAACTTCAGGGAGAATTCTTTCAGGATAAATTTAACGAGATTGGGGCGGCCGGGAAGAGCATAGATAATATCGATACTAAACATTACGAGGAACTTGAATCTATTGCCAGAACCCTGGAAGATAAATTCAAGGAGATACGTCAGATACGCTTTACCGTAGAGAATGGGAATCTCTGGCTTATTGAGCAGCGCCTTGTGGATCAGAAATCAACTCAGGCAGACATCAAACTGCTTCTGGATCTGGCCGGCCGGAAGATTGTGGATAATGCCTATGTGATAAAAGCTATAGAACCCCCGCGGCTTAATGAGATTCTGCACCCCATTATCGATCCTGCCAGCACGAAAGGCCTTAAAAAATGGTCCGGCGGTATAGCCGGAGCTCCGGGCGCGGCCATAGGGAAGGTGTATTTTAGTACGGATGCGCTTCTGGAAGCCCGTAAGCTGGCCTTGCAGAAGGGCGAGAGCAGACCCCGGCTTATACTGGTACTGGTTTCTTCCTTTGCCGAGGATGTTAAGGCTATAGAGGTTTCCACCGGCGTACTCACCGCCGAAGGGGGTTATTCCGCGCACGCCTCGGTTGTTGCCCGGCAGTACGGCAAGGTCTCGCTGGTTGCCCCAGCCCTCAAGATAAAGGGGAAGAAGGCGGCCCTGGGTGATTTGACCTTTACCGAAGGGGACTTTATCACGATAAATGTTCCTTACTATGGGGAATCTTCTGTTTACCTGGGAACGGCAAAACTTATCGAACCTGATCCTGAAGAATCGGGCCTTTTGGACTTTATAAGCCTGGCCAAGAGCTTCCTCAAAAAGTTCCATGTGCGGGCCAATGCGGAAACCCCCAAGGATGCGGAACTGGCCCTGTCCTTTGGGGCGGACGGTATAGGTCTTTGCCGTACCGAACACATGTTCTTTAAGGCCGAACGTATCAACGTGTTCCGCGAGATGATCCTATCGAATGACGAAGCCGAGCGGGAAAAGGCCCTCTCAAAATTACAGGTTATGCAGCAGGCTGATTTTTACGGTATACTCAAGGTTATGGCTGGTAAGGAAGTTACTATACGCCTGCTGGATGCCCCCCTGCATGAATTCATGCCCCATAATGACGATGAGCTTGCCGCGTATATTGCCTATGTCGAAAAGGCCAGGAAGGTAAAGGTATCCAAGGCCGAGGTAAACGCGAGTATAGGGGCCCTGCATGAATTCAACCCCATGCTTGGACACAGGGGCTGCCGTATCGCGGTATCGTATCCTGAAATTTACGCAATGCAGGTGAGGGCTGTTTTTGAAGCGGCTTACAAGCTGCGGGACGAGGGTATTGACGTTCATCCTGAGATTATGGTGCCTATTGTTATGAATGCATCCGAACTCAAGCTCATTGCCTACGGCAAGAAGATCGAAGGATCAAGCTATGCAGGTATCGTGGATATTGAAGAAAGCCTGCGCGAAGAGAAGGGCGCAAAGCCGGTACCCTATCAGATAGGCACTATGATTGAACTGCCCGCCGCGGCTCTAGGCGCCGGGGATATTGCTAAATACGGCCGTTTCTTCAGCTTTGGCACCAACGACCTTACCCAGACGACCCTGGGCATATCCCGCGATGATTTTACCGCATTTATGCCTGACTATACCCTGTTTGACCTCCTCCAGGGGAACCCCTTTAGTACACTTGACCCGCGGGTTAAGGAACTTATCGCGCTGGCTGTTCATCGGGGCAGGATCACCAGGCCCGACCTTGTCTGCGGTCTCTGCGGCGAACACGGGGCCAATCCTTCCAATGTGCGCTTCTGTATGGAGACCGGCCTAAACTATGTTTCCTGCTCTTCCTATTCGGTGCCTATCGCCCTTCTTGCGGTTGCCCAGATAGAGATTGAAAAGGCGGAAGCGGCAGGTACGGCAAAGCAACATTGAATTCTAGCAGCCGCGGACACTTCGTGTCCGATTGCACTTGTGGATTTTTTGCTCAGTGTGCCTTTGGCACACCTTCATGCAAAAAATCCCGATCAATGGGCATACTGTACTCTTCGAGTATTCGGAGTTTGTAAGGTATAATCGAACCTTCGGTTCGCATTCATGTTTATGAATATTTATACCGTTTTATGCGCGAAGCGCAACAAACTCCTAGGAGCCTGTGGGACTTTGGAGGGATCGACACGCCGCCGCCTCTTCCGGTAAAATTCCCCTATGAGTACACGACTGGTAAACATAGACCGGGAAACCCCCATGTT
>JAISQR010000419.1 GCA_031274035.1 Treponema sp.
ATGGTTAAGATCAGCATGAATTGGCTTCTGGTAAATTTGAGCGCTTCCGTAACCGGGATGACAAACAATCCTACCGAATTTCCCTGAGCCCCCATGCCAATGGCAAGAAGAAAACCCGCAATAACAACACGCCAGCCGAAAAAAGGCTTTTGTTTTTCCACTTTATTTTCTTCTTCCTTTATATTCTCTTAATTGACCGCACAAGCGACCTTCCCTGCGCCTTTGTGGTTAACCGCTATCCCTTTACCGCGCCGGCGGACATACCCCTGATAAGGTATTTTTGGGCGAATACCAAAAATAAAATGGTAGGCACCGTGGCAATGGTTGAGGCGGTCATCAGGGAAGGCCAGTCGGTCGTAAACTGTTCCACAAATCTTTGCAGGCCCAGGGGCATGGTAAAGTTCTTGCTGCTGCGCAGTAAGACGGAGGCCAGCATATATTCGCCCCAGGAATTGATGAAGGTGAAAATGCCCACGGTGGAAATGCCGGGCATGGAAATGGGGATGATGAGCCGCACAAAGGCGGAGAACTGGGTGCACCCGTCTATCATTCCGGCTTCTTCCAGATCGAAGGGAATAGAATCCATAAAACCCTTGATCATCCAGATTGAAAAGGCCAGGTTCCGCGTGGTATAGGCCAGGATGCAGGCAAAGAGGGTATCCATAAGATTAAGCCTGGCAAAGATGACAAACATGGGGATCAGGAGCAGCACGGCGGGGAAGAGCTGCAGCATGAGGAGCATGATCGAATATCCTGAAAATATCCTGCCCCGGAACCGGGAAATAGCATACCCCGCGATGATCGCAATGACAATGCAGAATCCGGTGGAAAAAACCGCCACTATGATGCTGTTGAAAATGTCGTGGGGAAAATCGGTGTTGTTCCATACGAGGGCTATGTTTTGTAAATTGATTTTTTCAGGAAAAAGCTTTGTACTGCCCATAGCCTCCTGCCGGGTTTTAAAGGATACCGTAAGCATCTGAAAGAAGGGGAAATCAACGATGAAAACAATCAGTATCAGCGCCAAATAGGTTAAAGCGTTTTTGTAATGCCGTTTTGTAAACTGCATAGGTTCCTCCCTTATTTGTTTTTTTGCAAAAGACGCATATACAGCAGGGCCATAAGCAGAAGCACCGCCAGCATAATGGTCGATATCGCCGATGCATATCCCAGTTGGGAACGGTAGAACGCGGTGTAATACGACAGGATAGGCAGGACAAAGGTTGCGTTGGCGGGACCGCCGTGGGTTAACAAATAAATATTTTCAAAGTTGTTAAAGGTCCAGATAAACATCAGCACGGTACTGATGACGGTAACCGGCATTAACATGGGTATCGTGATATGACGGAAGGAACGGAAAAATCCGGCCCCGTCAATGGAAGCCGATTCATAGAGCGTATCGGGAATGCCCTGCATGCCGGAAAGCAGGGTTATGGTCATAAAGGGAAAGGATTTCCATGCGCCGGTCAAACAAACGGTAAGGCGGGCCAGAACGGGGTCCGCAAAAAAGAGGATAGGTTTTTCGATAAACCCCCATTGCCGCAGCGTCAGGTTAATAAAGCCGAGCTGATCGTTTAGGAGCCACGAAAAATTCGTGGACGCAACCACCGGCGGGATGACCCAGGGGATCAGAATCATGGCGCGGAAAAATCCCCGGAATTTTATATCCCGGTTCAAAAGCAGGGCAAAGCACATTCCTAAAATATACGAGATAAAAACAACCCCCAGGGCATACACAAAAGAAAATCCCAGGGTGCTGTAAAACTCTTTATCCTTCGTCAGTATTTGGATAAAGTTATCGATGCCGTTAAACCGGGCTGCCCGTATGCGCCGGGTGCTGTACTGCATAAAGCCAAGGCTAATCCCCCGAACCAGGGGATAGATATTAATTGCCAAAATAAGCAGGGTAGCGGGAATAAGCAGATAGTATCCCAACCGGTTATTTCTTAACCTTAAAATGCCCTTAGCTCCTTTATTCATGATACCTCCTTAATACCGGGAATAATATTCCTGCTACGGAACAGTATTCCCGGTTTGAGCATACGCCTAATTAGTTTTCAAACTGTTTCCACGCGGTAAGCATGGCTTCCTGAACCTCTTTCTGGATAGCCGCGTAATCCGGTTCGCCCCTTATCATGGATTTGACCATGCCGATTGTCGGTATGCCTTCGCCTTCAATGACCGAAAAGGGAAGATAAACGGTTGGCGAAGGATATACCGGGGTAGTCATTGAATTTACCAGCTTGCTGATCTGGTTCCTTGCCCAATTATCGGCAATGACGGAATCACTCCAGTAACTTGACCGGGCGGGTATGGTAGTCATTCCCCCTTCCGTCCAGAGGAGAAGGGTGTTTTCAAGCCACCATTTGACAAAGAGATAACAGGCATCGGGGTCCTCTGTCTGGGAATACGCCTGAATGGCGTTGACCCAGGTATAATACTGGGCTATGCCGCTGGGACCCGCCATGGGCGGCATGATGGCGCTGTTGTTATTGACCTCCGGGAAATCGGTTATTTGGGGGACATTTTGGAAAAACATTGCCGCCTTGCCGGACTGGTACATTCTTTGCGCATCCGAGGAAACATAGGCGGGGAGCCCTTCCGGCACATACCCTTTCACATACAGGCGGTGAAAAAACTGCAGGGTCTCGGTAACCTTGGGGTTGAGGAAATCCGGGTTGCCCTCCGCGTCGGTGGGGCCCACGCCGTTTTGAAACAGAAAGGACAGGGTGGGATGAATGCCGGAGTAATCGCCGCCTCCGGGAAACACGATGGGGTACACGTCCGCCGGCAGGGCGGCCTTTAATTTGGCGCAGGCCTCTTCAAATTCATCCCAGGTAGCGGGCAATTTGCTTATGCCCGCCTGGTTAAAGTAATCCGTCCGGTAGGTAATCTGCCGGGTATCCAGGTTCACCGGAAGCCCGTAATGTTTTCCCTCATACATAAGAAGATCAAATATGGCATCCGAATACTCCCGCAGGATGGGGTTATTCTCCTTTTTCCACATATCTATAACCGGGTCCAAGGGAAGGCCCTCGCCCATTTCCGCATACTGAACAGACTGCATAAAGGCGCCGGTGGAAATATCGGGAGCCACCCCCGAGGTAACCGCGGTAAGAAACACCTGATAGTAATTATCCCAGGGGAGGGGCGAAATGGTTACACGAATATTATCCTTGTTTTCGGCGTTGTACTGGGCGGTCAATTTTTCCGCCGCCGCGGAATAGGTATCGGCGGGGCCCCGTATCATATCCCAAAAAACAAGTTCCCGGGGCGTCTGTGTTCTTCCGGCGGAACCGCCCCCCTTGTTACATGCCGCCAAGGTCATGGCCAAAAAAACGGGCAAGGCGAATAATAGGGCCTTCTTTAGATTTTTCTTCATGGTAAACCTCCGATTTCTTCAAAAATTATTGCGACACCATACCCGATGGTGAAACAAAGACTAATGATACACCGACTAAAAGCGGCTATAAGATTTCACTTTTCCTAATAGCCGTAACCCCTGTTTTCAACTAAACAACAGTATATGCGACGGGGGGGGGGTAGTAGTTTTGTAAAAACAGCTATCTTTTTCATTATAATTCCTTAAAAAAACAAAAATTCTATTTACATTTTCTGTAAATAATATTAATATTTACAGAAAATTATGACTTATATTACATCGGTTTATATTGTTCGTCAACAAAAAAATTGAAATTTGTTGAAATTTCTTCAAAATTTTACGGAGGAAACAGAATGGACCTTATTAAAATCGGTATAATCGGCGCCGGGGGCATGGCGTCCTATCATGTTAAGGGGTTTACCCAGGCCGGGGCAAACGTTATAGCCATGGCGGACGCGGATATATCCCGGGCCCGGGCCTTTGCCGCATCCTGGGGTATCCCCAAGACCTATGCCGGCCTGGGGGAGATGCTCAAGGGCAGCCCGGAATTGGACGCGGTATCGGTGATAACCCCCAACAAGTTTCATAAGCCCCTGGTGATAGAGGCTTTGGAAGGGGGAAAGCACGTATACTGTGAAAAACCCCCTGCCCTCAACGGGGCGGAGACGGCGGCCATGCTGGAAGCGTCGAAGAAAGCGGGCAGGCGGCTGATGTTTAATTTTAACAACCGCGCCCGGCCGGAAGCCCAGGCCATGGTAAACTACATCCGTGGGGGTAAAGCGGGGAGGATCAATTCCGCCCAGGCGGTCTGGATACGCCGGGCCGGAATTCCCGGATTCGGCGGCTGGTTCACCGCCAAGGCCCTGTCCGGCGGGGGGGCCATGATCGATCTTCCCCACATGCTGGATCTGGCCCTTTATTTTATGGATTATCCCGAACCTGACTACCTGCTGGGGACCGCCTACTATGATTTTATGGATAACAAAGCCTTCAAAGGGCCCTGGGGCATCCCCGATTCGGCCAAGGGAGTTACCGATGTGGAATCTTCCTGCCATGCTATGTTGACCTTTAAAAGCGGCCAGGTCCTGATGATCCGCAGTTCCTGGGCGGAAATGAACGAAAGGGAGACCGCGGCGGTTACCTTTCAGGGAACCAGGGCGGGGGGCAAAATAGAACGGCTCTTTGCGGTTGACGGCATTGATGAAACCAGCGCCGACATTTGCCGCATTTTTACCGAAGAAGGGGGGAACCAGGTTGACCTCGCCATAAAAACCCCCAAGGATGAATCCATGGGGCGCATAGCCAATGCCGCGAATTTCATCAACAGCCTGACCAAGAAGGAAAAACCCTTAAACACCCCCGAAGAAGCCCTTGTTTTAATGAAGATAATCGACGCCCTCTACAAATCCGCGGCCTCCAAAAAGCCGGTGCAGATAAAATGAGGAGGCCCGCCCAAGCCGCGGGCGAAGGGGTATCCCGGACTGGTATGGCAGGGGATACATAGGGTAATATGCCTGAGAGTTCAATCATGATGAAAAAAAGCGCCAAGGTAACCGTTAAACAAATTGCCAATTTGACCGGTGTTTCCGCCGCCACCGTTTCCCGGGTTATGAATCATAAAACCGCGGTAAAAGAAAACACCCGGCAAAAAATCCTCAAAGCGATGGAGCAGCTCAACATCAATCCCTCCTCGGTTTTTTAACGGATCATACCAGCAGGACCATCCTCTTATGCGTCCCCGATTTCAGTAATCCCTTTAACAACCTTATTTTCGACGGTATTCATAAATCCGCCTACCGGAACCATTACCGGGTGCTGATCCTCCAGTCAAAGGAACCCTATCTTACCTTTGAAGACTGCGAAGAAATTTTAAAGAACCATTCTTTTGCGGGCATTATTCTCTTAACCAGCGTTATAGATACCAAGG
>JAISQR010000489.1 GCA_031274035.1 Treponema sp.
TCGATAAAAAAATACAAGGATATAATGGCGCCGGTACCGAACAGTACGGAAAGCGCGGTTCCCGCTTCTTCAGACCAGCCGAACAACATAAACCACGCGCGTAATATCATAAAATAAAAAGGAGGATTCCCCGAATCGGTAAAAGTTTGTATTAAGGGCATATTGGGATTCCCCGCAACAGTGGCGGCATACAGTTCGTCCGACCATCCTGAATGCCGTACATATCCGTTTATCCTCATGGCAAAACCGAATAAAACTACCAGTACAAACAGAACCAGCCATGTTCCGTTTTTTTTGTATAACGCCTGGTACGCGGCATACAGCCTTTTCCGGTACAGGTACAAGAGGCATGCCAGAAAGAAATATGCCGGTGCGTATCTAACGGGACGCAGCAGGAAATCGCAGAATCCCATAAGCAGCAGGTTAAAATCACCGTAATAATTGGTCCAGTTTTTTATCGCCAGAGAAGGGGTATAGTGTAAGCCGGGAACAGCAAAAAACGTATAACCGTTTTCCGTAGAAGGTTTCCATGCCTGAATATCGGAAGCGGCAAAATAAAAAAGTTTGTTGCCGATAAAAATGCTGACATTATCGATACCGGCCATTGTTTCAGCCGCTTCCCGTTCCGGCGCGCGGATAGAAATGCCGCGATAAAATCCGTGCGTTGTTAATTGCCTATACATAATAATTGTCCGCGTATCCGCGTCAAAGTCCGTTGTAGGGGAAAGCCAATAGAGCTCTTTCTGTTGGGGCAAAAAGAGAGACAAGTTATGCGCGAACTTTTGGTCTATTTCAATATTCACATGAACAGGCGCCCATATTTCCCCTATGACGTACTTATACCCTTCCATGATATGAAGAAAAGAGATCAGCCCGCCGAGTATACAAGCAGCCGTAAGAACGATTCGCGTTATCTTATTCATATTTTTTTCCTTATAATATTACTAAAAACAAAGAACTTTGATACAAAAAAGTTAATGGCCATCCCCGCCGCAATTCCCGCTCCCTGAGCGAAAAACTTATACAGCAGCTTAAAATTCAACAGGATCATTTCCATAACGCCGATATTTGCCGCAAGCCCCAAAAGCGAACCGGCGATAAAGCTCAGCCACATTTTCAGGGATAAGGTTCCCTTCGCCATGTTTCGCTTAAAAGACCATTTGTGATTGATGATATAATTCTGCGTCGCCGCAACCATGAAGCAGCCGATACTGACCGGAATTTCAGGTAATTCGAATCTATCGGCGCATACAAAGAAAATCAGCAAATTCGTTACGGCGCCAAGCGCGCCGGTTACGCAAAACTTACAAAATTGGTCAATACCGGTATCAATGCCGATATTCTTTTTTATTTTCCATATGTTTATCAGGGCCTCCGCAAAAATCTTTTTTGACATTTTTGATTTTCCGCGTTTCCGGTCGGCAAAGAGTATGGGGACTTCTTTTATGCGGCAGCCCGCGCTGTATGCGCGGTACTTCATCTCAACCTGAAACGCATAGCCTTTCGATATAATTGAGCTAAGATCGATTTTATCAAGCGCGGCTTTTGTCCACATATTAAAGCCGCCGGTTAAATCCTTAATCGGGCATCCTAAAACCAAACGGGAATAGAGCGAACCGCCTTTGGAAATACAATTCCGCGCCGCGCTCCAGCCTTCAACGCCGCCGCCCTTTATATTCCGTGAACCGATAACCACGTCATGGGTTTTGATTTCTTTGATCATCACGGGGATATACCCGGGGTTGTGGGAAAAATCCGCGTCCATCTCCAGGAAGGCGTCATAGCCGCGGGAGCGCCCCCACGCAAACGCGGCAAGATACGCCCGCCCCAGCCCCTGCTTTTCGGGACGGTTCAGCAGGTGCAGACGCGCAGGATACCGCGTTATGAGGGTTTCTACTATTGCTGCGGTTCCGTCCGGCGAATTATCATCAATTACGAGTATATGAGTTTCCGGTGGACAACCCGCAAAAACAGCGGTTATAAACTCTTCTATATTTTCCGCTTCATTATAGGTGGGGACACAAATCAATAAATTCAAGGGGTTACCCCCTTGACAAAGACTATTGCGGTATCATAATACTCTTGGCTCTGCGGCCTGATGCTTGCGATGGGTACTGGGGCTTTTACCGGGCCTACGCCGCGCCATATTTGCGGCGTCAACATGTTCAATGTTTCACGCACCGGTATTTGGCGGATTTTTGGCTTTTGGCTCACAGTGGTATTATCTTACAAAAAGAAATAACGAAATGTCAAGCGAACGCGGGGCGACAACAGCGGTTTTACTTTTAAGAAATTCAACCGCTAAAGACACGAAAAAGCAAAGTACACTACTTCCAAGTACCGCGAAAATACCCAAATTTGAAGAAATTTAACCGCAAAGTACACAAAGAACCGCGAACCTTCGGTTCGATGGTTCGCGAACACGAAGGAAGGACGGAGTCCAGAGGGTTGCCCTCCAATTCTTCTTCCCTTCGCGGCTGTTTTCTTTTCGTACATTTCGTGGTTATAAAGTAAAACCGCTGGTAAAATTGCTGCTTCCCTATTTTGTTTTATTGATATATAATAGTATATAGAATCATTTTTTAAACATCGGTTTTTAGGAGACAGGCTATGCTTGTCCAACTACTTTAAATTTAGTAATATGATTGTATTGCGAAGGGTACATATCCCGCTGCTTGCGGCGGGGTATGTTGATTATTATAGTAGATAGGGATTATTCCATTAACGAGGTATAACATGGTTATTTTGACATTGAATTGCGGATCATCTTCCGCCAAGTATCAGGTATATGATTGGGACAAAAAAGATGTGCTTGCGGTAGGCATTGTAGAAAAGGTAACGCTTGGCGGCTCCTTTATCAGTCATAAGGTAAAGGGCAAGGACGAGTATACGGTGAATCACGATTGCCCCACCCATACCGATGCGGTTGACCTTATCATAAAAACCCTTACCGATAAGGAACGCGGCGTTATCACGGATATGAGTGTGATAAAGGCGGTGGGCCACCGTGTACTCCACGGCGGAGATAAGTTTACCAAAAGCGTTATCGTGGACGAGGCTGCAATGAATGCCTTTAACGAGGTGAAAGACCTGGGGCCCCTCCACAATCCGGCCAATATCATGGGGATAGAGGCGGCGCGGAAAGTGCTGCCCAATGCGCCCCACTGCGCTGTCATGGATACGGCTTGGCATCAGACCATGCCCCCGGAGGTTTTTCTCTATGCCGTCCCCTATGAATGGTACGAAAAATACTCGGTGCGTAAATACGGTTTCCACGGCACATCCTTCCTCTACACCGCTAAACGTGCGTCCGTGCTGCTAGGGAGGAAACCCGCGGATACCAATCTTATCATCTGCCATCTGGGGAATGGATCATCGGTAAACGCAGTCAAAAACGGCTGTTCTTTCGATACGAGTATGGGTATTACCCCGCTGGAGGGTCTGATTATGGGCACCCGTTCCGGCGATGCCGATATGGCCATGCCCTTCTATGTGATGCGGAAAACCGGCATGAGCGCGTCGGATATGGAAAACGCCCTCAACAAGAAAAGCGGGCTCCTGGGCATTACGGGAAAATACGCGGACCGCCGCGATATTCAGAAGGCCAAACTAGACGGCGATAAAAGAGCGGAACTTGCCCAGGACATGGAGGCCCACCGTGTCAAGAAGTACATAGGCGCATACCAGGCGGTCTTGGGCCGTGTAGACGCATTGGTCTTTACCGCCGGTGTTGGGGAATTCGCTTTCTTTATGCGGAAAAAGATACTTGAGGGGCTTGAAGGTATAGGTATAGTCTACGATCCTCATAAAAACGAACTTTCTCATACCCGTAATACCGAGACTATTATCTCTAAACCGGAATCGAAGATACCTATATATATTATCCCTACGGATGAAGAGCTAGTTATGACCGAGGATGCCTATGCTCTCACGGCCGGGACCTACGACGTACACACCAAATTTGTCTATTCCTTCCAGAGTAAGGACTATGTGAACAAGGGCCGCGCCGAGGGTCTTAAAGAAGAGCTTGTCAAAAATCCTGAACTAGCTTCAATCATTGCACAGCCGCGGTAATTGTAACAGGAGACTAAAAAAGCAATTGCGTAACCGGGATCAATTTGAAATTCTCTGTATAGGAAATGCCCTGATGGATATTTTTGCCCGTCTGGACGATGATTTTGATTCCCGGATAACCCTATTCCCGCCGGTTGCCCATATACAGCATACAGAACTGATAGAGATTCTGGGGATCATGCCTGAATTTACTATCTGTTCAGGAGGAGGGGCGGCTAACGCGGCTAAGATTGCCGGGCTTCTGGGTATAAAGACAGGTTTTATAGGCGCGGTAGGGGCGGGAAACACCGGGGAACTTGATCACTTCGGCAAGCTCTTTGAGCGGGAACTTTCCGGCGCCGGGGTTACAGCTATGCTCCGCCGGAAGGCGCTGCCCACCGGTATCTTCGCCAAGATTGACCTTCCTGACGGCGAGACGCGTATTTTAGCGGCGCCTTCCGCTGCACTGGAACTAGACGAAGATGATATTCCCGAAGATTCGATCCGGTCGGCAAAGGCTATGATTCTGGATGGCTATATGCTTGGCCGTACTAACCTCTTCCGGTATATTCTGGAATTGGCAAGCCGGTATGGTACAGTAGCCGCTCTTGATCTGGGTTCCACCGAGATAGCCGCTTCTCATGCCCGTGAAATAGCCGTATACTGCCGGAATTATCCCCTTATCCTCTTTATGAACGAAGCTGAGGCTTCGGCCTTTTATCAGGCCCAAAGCAGGACTGCAAAAGACAAAGAAGCCGGCCTGCAACGGATAGAAAGCCCTGAAAGGCGCGAAGAAGTCTTGCACGATATAGGGGATTTTTTTCAAGACTTTACCAGAAATGATATCTTCCCTATTATTGTAGTCAAACTTGGTCCTAAAGGGGCCGCGGTATTTGCCGGCGGCAAAATCTACCGTGAAGAAACCATCTCGGTGATCCCCCTGGAAACAACCGGCGCCGGAGATACCTTCTGTGCGGCGTTTATAGCAGCCTGGGTACGGGAATGTTCCCTTTCTCAATGCGCCAATATTGGAAACAGAGCCGCCGGGGAAGTGCTGAATGTGTGCGGTGTACAGATTGACAGAACACAACTGGCCCCGCTTGCCAAATTATTGAAGAAAAAAACAACCTCCGCTTCTATTCAGCCCCTCGATTGCCGATGTTAGCTGAGGTTATTTATGGACATAAAGATGAAAAACAGCTTTATCACGCGGTATCCTAGCAGCCGCGGACACTTCGTGTCCGATTGCACTTGTGGATTTTTTGCTCAGTGTGCCTTTGGCACACCTTCATGCAAAAAATCCCGATCAATGGGCATGCTGTACTCTTCGAGTA
>JAISQR010000006.1 GCA_031274035.1 Treponema sp.
TGACGGCCTGTTCCGGTTTCCGCCGGAATGGACGCTTCGCCTTCCTGCAGGGCCTTTACCACATTGAGAACGGTATCCTCATTGAAGTAGGGGAGGAAAAGACTTACGTTATTGAGCGCGGCATTGGAGGCTATACGCCTTGCGAGGGGTGTCCGTATCATGCGGCCTAAAAGTTGGGCGATATATGTATAGTCCTTAGCACTACGGAAGGACATCATCGTTTCGGCTCTGGGGCAATCCCACCCGGTTGACAGGTTCATTTTGAAAAAAACCACGTTGATTTTTTCATCTTCTTCTATGCGGGAAGGCTCCACGGAACGCATGACATAATTACCAAAGGTAACATTTCCCTTGTCGTTAAAAGTATGAACAACCTCCCCCGGAAGTAGGGGGCGGTCAAAAGTTTTTTCGAGAATTCGGAGACAATCGAGTATGTCGGTTTTTGTTATCACCGTATCGTTGCCATCGGCAACCTGTATTACCAGGGCGGGTTTTACGATGCGCTTTTCTTCGGCATTTTCGCAATAGGCGGCCCATGCCTTACATTTTTTGCGCCAATCATTAACGGCGTTTTGAAACATGGTCATATCGGCGTTAATTTCCATTTCCGGGTAATGTATGATGATCCGGTCTTTCAAAAGGCCGGAGTCCCTAACATCCTCTGGGGAAACTTTTACATTCTGGATTGTCGCGCTTGTCCCGGTGATGAGATTTTGAAAACGCTGGGGCGTGGCGGTTACGCCAATAACAAGAGGCATGACGCAAAGGCCGTCATCTTTACTGCCAAAGATAAATTTTTGCATAATGGATTGGGCGGTTTTTTCGGCCCTCGGGTTTGTAAATGTCCCCCGGTGGGCTTCGTCTACAATAACGTACAAACTATGGGGGTATTTCCGGGCGGTATTGGTGAAAGTTTCCCAGATGGTAAATTGGCGGCTTTCAGAATGTTGGGTAAGAAGTTTTTCATTTCCCAATTTCTGGGTGTTGAGAAAATAGACCATGCCGGATGAAAAATATTCCTGATCGAAATACTGTTCTATTGTTTCAAGATAGCGGACATAAAGTTTGTCTGATTTGCTTTCTATTTTAAGGCGAGATTGTTCGTTTAATTCCGGCATATCGGAGAGCCATACAAATATTGCGCCATTGTCGGCATCGTTATCGGCGGAACCATAGATAATTTCCTCAATAAGCGCGGTAAGGATGATGGTTTTGCCTGAACCCGTGGGAGCGGAAAACGATATAATTTGATTGTTATTTTCGTCCCATAATTTATGGGCGTTGTTTATTTTTTGGTGAAGTTCGCTTACGGCATTTTCCTGAAACGGAAATAAGGTGTCTCTCATTGGTCGCCGCTCCTTACGCCAAGAACAAAATTATCAATATAATCTTTGTAAAGCTGGTAAGTTTTTCGTGCTTTTATTTTTCCGCTTATTTGGCGGTAGGTGCTTTCAGAATTGGTAACGATATATACAATGGAAATATTTTTTTCGGATTTGAGGGATGTCAAAAATTGTGTTGACATATCCTCATTATTAAGGATTGCAAAGTTATTTTGGGGGAGTATAAGCATATCGGGGATTTTTCCCTTTGGGAATTTGGGACGCTCCCCTAGGGCACCCGCCTTTAGCCACAGAAGGGGCAGAATTTCCCGGAACTGACGGCCAAGGGAGACATTTTCCCTGTCGAGAAATCCAAGTTTAAAATATTCCACATTGGCGGCAAAGCCGTCTTTCATGGGGCGTTTTATATTTTCAGATACGATGATCGGGCCTAATAAATCGTTTGCCTTTTCTTTAAGGGAAGTAAAAACGGCGTTATCTTTGGTAACTATGTAAAATTCAGTGATATGATCCTGTTCTTCCAGGGCTTCAATCCATTGATCGGATACAGAACAATCAAACAGAATGGAGGCGGTATGTTTGTCTGAAACGATATAGGATGATTCGGGTTTTATCAAGTTTTGAGGGAGGAGGCTTTTGCCCTCCTTACTGCGGAGGAAAGAGACTATTTGCCTTTTGGACGAAAGAGACAGGGGGGCATCTTCAACAAACCCTAACTGAAAGAAGGAGCGGAGTTCTTCGTGTTCCGCTGTCTGATTGGTGTAATAGTCCCCTTCCAAAAAGGTGCCATCGGCATGTTTGCCTAGAATGCTGTATGCCGTTCTAGGCCAGGTTACGGAGCGGCATATTCCCTGTTTTTCCCATTCAGCATCGCCGGGTTTATGTCCCTGCTGAAGCAAGGTTTTTGCTTCCGGCTCTGAAACTTCGTTATTGGTAACAAGAATACATTGACGGTTTCCCCCGTCCTCAGCGTTCAAAAGATTTACCGCATGAAGGGTTGTACCGCTGCCGGCAAAAAAGTCTACGATTATTGCGTTGGGATTATCTTGTGTTGAGAAACGGAGCGCATCTGAAACAGTATAAAGTGATTTTGGGTAAGCAAACCCATTTGCACCTAAAATTTCCGACAATATATCTGTACCATTAGTGCCAGCATTGTATTTAATGTCCGTCCACAAACTAAAAATGACATCATATTTGATTTCTCTATGTTTAACAACTTTGAGTGAAAAATTTTGAGTACAAATTATATCTCCACGGGCAATTAATTCTTCCATCGTTGATCGTTCATATCGCCATACCCTCTCAGTATTGTCCTTTTTGCTAATTGGGAAAATAGCCCGACAGCCTTTTGGGGCAACAGTCTTCGAATATGCTTCATCCCGAGTTAGTTTTTTACCTACACCCATGACTCGAAAAGTCTCTGAGTCTACATATATAGCGTAGAATTGATTTGGTCTACCATACCGGAAATTGCGACTATCTTTGCCACTTCGGGCCAATGACCAAGATTCTTCAAAACCTTGTCTTTTATACCCACGAAGTATATTTTTTCCTGATGGTGTCAAAAAAAGGGCATATTCATGTGTTCGAGAAACATTATCACCACCACCACCTTGGGGATGGTGATTTACAATGACAGTATTGGTAGAATAATCGGGAAACAATTCTTCTAGCAATATTAATAGATGAGCTACTTCGTAATCATCAATAGCAACAATCAATATGCCTGTTTCCGGGTTTAATATCTTTTGCGCCAGCTTTAGCCGTTTCTGCATCATGGAAAGCCATTTGCTATGCCGCCAAGCGTCCGTTGCATCTACATAATCGTTGTTATATTTCCAGTCCCGCGCCCCGGTGTTATAGGGCGGGTCGATGTAGATACAGTCAACCTGTTTGGGGTAGAGATAGGCAAGTAACTGTAGGGCGTGAAAATTATCGGCTTCTATGATGGTGTGCCAAAGGCTAGTTTTGGGAGCGTTTTCTACTTTTTCGATAGACTCAAGGCTGGGGAAGATTGGTTCGCCGAAACAGGCTACGGTTACAAGATCATCAAGGGGAAGCTGCACCAGGGCGGATGTTTCAAGGTCGAGGCAATCGGCAAGGCGGCCTGAAATTTTAAGGACTTTATAGACTTCGTTGATTTTCCCGGTCTTTTTGGCTACGGTTCCGCCCCGGCGGACGGGAATATCATACAGGGGGGTACATTCGGGTATGTGTTCTTCAAAGACCAACCCGAATTTTTTGTCGTTTTTTAGCTTGGAAATTTCGCTTTCCAGCCTGTTTTTGAGGCGAGTGTCCTGAATTTGGCGTAAAAGGTCGTTTAGGGCTGCCATTGCGGGTAGTATAGCAGAAAGAAAGCCCTCATGTAAGAGACTATCGTGTGAATTAGCGCAAAAAAGGACTTTACCCTGGTATTCACCAAGTGAAAAGCTCAAGAACAGGGCTTGTATGAGCCGACTGTTGGAAGATAGCAAAAGCCCGGAAGGAGCATAATGGGCAGGATGTTTCGTCCTCTGTAAGCCATTCACCTAAACAGAAATAAAGGTTTTAAGCGGGACAAAATGGTAGATATAGTTAGGAAACTACATCCTTGCCTCTTCATACCCCTTTACCGGAGGAAAGGTGCAGAGCTTATTAATTTTAGCTCCTCATGTTTTTTGAATATCTGTCTGTAAGAGAATTAATAAATACATTTCTTTTGGTTTCTATAACAATATAAGTATTATTTAACTCTCTAGGAAGAATTTGACCTTGACGCATTGATTCTGTAATAAGAATATTAAAATTAATAACCGCTGTCTGGAATTCATCATACTCATCTAAACAAGCTGGAAAAAATGTTTGTACAAGAATACGCATTTTTAGGGTTGGTATACTTTCCCAATAACCATGATTTTCAGAAAAAAAAGAAACGGCTGTACCGGTACGAGCAGCCCCGTAAACTTCTTTAATTTTTGATTCAAAGGCCATGAAAAAGTCACATAGTTCTTCCACTTTTTTATATTTATCTATTTTCTTTTGTTCTTTGGCTTGTAATCGAAATTGAATGAGCCAAAATAAGAAATTTATGCCACTGCCCAAGAGAATACCTAGAACCGCCCAAAATCCATTATTATCAAATAAACTATTCATTAAAAAACCGCTTTTTGGAAATGGTTTTGGATTTCGGGACGGCCTTTGCCTTGGCGGTTGTGGGTTTGCGTCCGGGCTTCCTGGGGGCTTCGGATTCGCCTGTGTCGTCTACGATTTTGGCGGCGGCGGCGTTCTTTTGAATTGACGCTATGCCTTTAAGGGCGGATTTTTTATCGGGATAGCTTTCGCTTGCGGCAATGATTTCACCATTGCTTGCTTTGAGATTAAAGCGATAGTGCTTAGCTCTGTCGAGATACACGGTAAATTTTGCGGCCATTGCAGGGCTCCTTAGAAGATAAGATAGGGACACTATAGGGGTAATCGGGGGGTGTGTCTAGGCAGGGAAGCGGGAAAGAGGTGTGTATGGGCAGATTACCCATGAGATAGACCTTGCGAAGTGGCAGGATATAGCGAAACAGTATCTACAGGCGGTTGAACCGCTCCGGGAAGTGGGGCGGCTGGAAGTGGTGTTGTTCCAATTCCCCTATTCTTTTCACTATGAGGCGGAAAATAGGCGGTATATGGACGGCATTCAGGCCATCTCTTTATATACATACGCCGGGGCTTCATGGGTTTCTTCCTCTACAGGATCGCCGTCAAAGTCTGGGGTCTCATCATAGATAAGGGTAAAAGCCCCTGGCGCAAGTTCCTCGTCCCGGCAGAATTCAAGACTATAATCAGCCGCTATAAAACACTCAAGCCCGTTGTAAGGTTCTTTTGATACACCTAACGGCTCATCATCACCGGCATTTACGATGCTGGAAGGGTGCTTTTGGGCGTAGATGTCGATTTTCCGGTAGGTGTCATTTGAAGCAAGCAGGATATTGGGATAAACACGGTATTCTTTCCTGAAAGAAACGGCACTTTCATTGATGAGATCATCCCATCGGGAAAAATCGGCAATGTACCCAGTCAGTTTGAATACTTTTTCCATACTCGCTATACCCTATGATAACAGGCAACTACCCGCTTGGCAATCCTGATATCAGCTAACCCCTGCCCGGAGAAGCGGGGAATAGAAGTCCTGATACCGGACGGGCAGTTTCGCAGACGGGATCCGCAATTTGAAGGGCAGAAAGGGCATGGGGGGAAAGGGCGGTTTACGAAAGAAGATTTTAAATATGATGAGGAGGATAACACCTATAGGTGTCCTGAGAATAAAGTATTGGAATACAAAGGGCATGTAGAGCTAAACCGGAACAGCGGGGAGAAGTATCAGGCGAAGAGTAGTGACTGCAAAGATTGTCCAAAACAGGAGCGGTGTATAGCGGGCCGGGGAGGGAAAAACCAGAAACGGACCTTATATCTTGCGGACCGGGAGCATGAAGAGAATCTGTCCGACAAGATGAGGGGAGAAGATAGATGATCCGGTATACCGGGCTTTATACGGGAGGAGGATGCAAATAATAGAGCCGTGTTTTTCAGATATGACCTATTGCAAGGGGATGAACAGGTTCTCGCTGAGGAGCAAGATAAAAGTGAATATACAATGGATGCTGTATTGCA
>JAISQR010000032.1 GCA_031274035.1 Treponema sp.
AGAAACCGCCTGGCAGTATCAGGGCGAAGCAGGAAAACGGATAGTTGATTTTATGATAAGCCTTACGGAAAAAAATGCTTAATCTTCTCTACACTGTCATTATATATCCTCTTGAATTATATGGCTTAAAGAGCATAACATGGTTCTTCCTTCGCAAAGCGCGGTATTAAAACGCAACATATTGTGGTACAGCATATTAAAGGCAGTACCCTTTTTTTTGCGGGAAGGCATATATCAGCGGGGCGGCTGGTTTGCTTCTTTTTCGGGCCATAAATTAATCAATACCCTCAATGGTTATTCGGTACTTGACTTCCTGCCTCGGCTTACGGATTTTGAACCGGAAAAAGAAAATACGGTTCTTCTTATGGTAAACAATACCACGCATAACCCTTCCTTTATGCAGGCTCCTGACTACCGCCCTGTATTAAATGTAACTAATTATGGGACAAGCCCCTATTCAAAGGAATCCGAGTATCACGGAAATGCCGCTTCTCTTTTGCGGCTTGCCGATTGGTTTGATTGTTTTGCGAAGGGTACATACCCTCTGCACGCTTTCGCGTGCGAGCCTTGGGGCGGTACTAAGGGTATGTACCCTGAGTCAAATACCTTACCAGAACAACATACCCCGCTGCTTGCGGCGGGGTTGTTGATTTTCTGAGGTAGGAAAATGTATATGACAATACACGGATAATTATAGTTGCGGATCATGGGGCTCAAAAGAATTATGTTTCACCCATGAAGCCCGGATTTTCCGTCAACATAGACAACTTCAACCCCATTCTACTTGTAAAGGATTTTTATGCTTCCGGCGGCATAAAAACCGATCATGCTTTCATGACAAATGCGGATGTTCCCTTTCTGGCTTTCCAGGGACAGATTGAAAATCCGGTAAATCCTTTTACCGGAAAAAAGATTTCAGTTGAACCAAAAAATAACCCTCTTTATGTAGCCCGTTCAGGAGGAATACATCTGGAAGATCCGGAATCAACACAAATTTCCCTTGATCCTTATAAGGACTACTACGTTCACGACAATATCTTCGATCCCGATAACTGGAGTACGGTTTCTCTGCCGGAATAAAAAAAATGACCATAAGCATTGACTGTAGAATGATCGACTCAAGCGGGGTCGGTGTATATCTCCGTGGATGTCTCCCCTATCTTCTTGATTCCCCTAACAGTTTTGTGCTGTTTGGAGATTCAAAAAAATTGACTCCTTTCACTGACAGCCGTCAAAACAGTGAAATCCTCAATTGTACCATAAAACCTTTCTCAGTCCATGAATTATTTTTTTTCCCTGGATACCTCAAAAAAAAAATAAACCAAACGGATTTATTTTATTCACCCTATTTTAATATCCCGCCGGGTATTACCGTCCCTGTCTATACTACAATCCACGACATTATCTTTCCTGATATGCCGGAACTTACATCAAGAACAGGGCTTGCACTCAGGATGTGGTTCTACCGCAGGGCTTTCAGATTTTCCGAAAAAATATTTACTGTTTCAAATTTTTCTAAATCAAGAATTGAATATTATTCCAACAATACTAAACCGGTTATTGTTACCTACAGTGCAATTCAGCCCTATTTATTGGAGGGGCAAAAAGAAAAGGTAAATAAAAAAAAATATATTTTGTTTATTGGAAATATAAAAAAACATAAGGGGTTATGGTGTCTTTTGGATGCGTTCTTCCAAGCCAGAGATGAAGGTCTTGCATATAGATTACTTATTATCGGGAATAAAGACAATTTCAGATCTCAGGATACGGAATCACTTAGAAAACTTGATTCGATAGATGCTTCCATAGTTGAATTTACTGGTTCTGTCTCCAATAAACAACTAATGGAACTCTTAACCAATGCCGCCCTTCTTGTACAGCCTTCGCTTTATGAAGGTTTTGGACTTCCGCCGTTGGAAGCGATGATATGCGGGACTACTCCCCTTCTCTCGGATATTCCTGTTTTTAAAGAAATTTATGACGGATTTCCAGTAACCTTTTTCCGTACAGGCGACAGCAGGGATCTTAAAGATAAATTGATGACCTTGCTATTTAATAAAAAAGGAGAAATTCTTGTATTACCGGAACACTTGGCGGCAAAATATACCTTTAAAAAAACCGCTTCAGTTATTTTGCAGGAACTAACGGGTATATAATATGAAAGTCGCTATTATTCACTACTGGCTTATCAATATGCGGGGGGGCGAAAAGGTACTCGAAGTCCTGCTTGAAATGTTCCCTCTAGCCGATATATATACCCATGTCTACGATGCCCATGCAGTATCCGCGCTCATCAATTCACATAGGATATATACGTCATATATCAACAAGCTGCCATTTGCAAAAAAATTGTACCAGAAATATATGCCCCTTATGCCGAATGCCCTGAAAGATTTTAATCTCCAGGATTATGATCTTATTATTTCAAGTGAATCCGGCCCTACAAAAGGGGTGATACCCAATCCCGATGCCTATCATATCTGTTACTGCCACAGTCCTATGCGCTACCTCTGGGATATGTACCATGAATATTTCAGAAAGTCAGGCTATGGTATCCGTTTTTTGATGAACCGTATGATCCCGTCCCTCAGACTTTGGGACGTTACATCAGCCAATTTGGTTGACCGGTTTATTGCCAATTCGCAGTATGTGGCAAAACGGATCAGGCGTTATTATAATCGAGAGGCGGAAATTATCCCCCCTCCTGTTTCAATAGAAAAATACTTACCTTTGGAGCGGAATCCTGAGGATTTTTATCTGTTTTTCGGCCAACTAGCCGGTTATAAACGGGCCGATATAGCGATTACCGCGTGTATTACCTCCGGTAGAAAGTTGGTTGTTGCCGGAGCGGGGGCAAAAAAGCAAGACATACAGCGGTATCAAAAATCAGGGTTAATTACCTTTACCGGACGGATCTCTGATGAAACGGCCTCCGTTTATTATTCCCATGCCAAGGCGTTGCTATTTCCCGGCATTGAAGATTTTGGCATTATTCCGGTAGAAGCTAACGCGGCAGGCTGTCCGGTTATCGCCTACCGAAAAGGCGGCGTACTCGATACGGTAAAGGAAAACGAGACAGGCGTCTTCTTTGACGAGCAAAGCCCCGCGGCGCTTATTGAGGCAATGGATAGGTTTGAAGCGGCGGAAGATCATTTTAGAAACAGGGAAGTTTTCGCCCGGCAGGTACAGCAATTCTCACGGGCAGCCTTTATAGAAAGAATCAAAAAGATATGCGGAGAACGTAAACGGTTATAAAAAGTCCCCGGCAAAGCCGGGGGATTACCTATTTTATTAGTTAGGAAACAATCTAAACCCTATGGTAATAATAATGCTGTTCGATTTGGGGTATTCCGCGGTATCGACAATTGAGTAGGATGAAGGGCTTCCTGAATTAGCGCTCCCCGTAATATCGGTATAGTACGAAAATACAGCGCCCGCCTCGCCGAAAACCTCAAGCGGTAATTTGCTAAAGGTATGGCTTGCGCCTATCTTGACAATGTGCATCCACTGATACGCGCCGTCTTCCAGGAAATATTTCCGTAAAATAGAATTTCCACTGCGGTTTTTGGGATCAAGTTCCGACCAATAGGAACTGCCGTCCACCGCGTTGGAACCGTGATCGGCGCCGCGGCGTATCATCTGGTACTGGAAGCGCAGTCTCGTTAGTGCAAGCGGCATAGTTTCAAAACGGAGCAACAGTTCATCGGAATTAGGCGGAAGATAGTAGCCTATTCCGACACCATTATTGGTGTAAGATGTTTCCATTGGAAACTCGCCTGCTGTACCGGCATTGTTCCACGGAGTGTATATCCGCGTGTGGGTGTAAGTATAAGGCTCTATCTTGGTATAGCTCAAGGTAATTTGGGTAAATGAAAGCCAAGGGATTGCCGTTTTTATGCCTGCCTGATACGCAAACATGTGCCGGTCAAGTTCAAACATTCTCGTGATGCTGGATAGTTCAATTTCGTCAGCAAAGAAAGAAAGCCATAGAGAGGCGATACCGGGATACTGAAATTGTAGATTACTGAAAAGCCCCATATTATCAAAATCGCCAATATTGTTCTGATACATAAAATTATTGTTGATCGGGAAGATATAACCCAGTTCAAAACGCTTGGACCAGACCGCGGTGCTTCCTAGATCAAAGTGAAAATAATTTTTATAGTTGAATTCAAGCTGTTCTATTGAAAAGGCGTTTTGACTGGTCCATGCCGAGTCTTGAATACCGTTCTCATTGTAATATTCAAGAACACCGGTTAGCGCTGAAAAACTGAACCAGGGAACAGGAGCAAAACTTGCCTCCAGCGCCATAAAAGGCTGGGCGGCGGTGTTAAGCACAAGGCTGCTGCCGTTTGACATTCCAGCCCATTCACGGCGCAGGCGTCCGAAACGCAGAGAAAGCGCGTCGCCGAATAAAACGCCGTCAAGTTCCGAGACAACACTCGAACCCAGCCCGAAACCGTCAGGCCAAGCCTTCTGGCCGCCCGCACTAACTCCGTCAGAACCAAAGAGAAAGCCGTCCCAGCCTTTTTGGAAGGTATAGGGGAAAAATGACAGGGGTTGACCGTATGTCTTTATCTGCCGGTTCTGGTTGTCGCCTTGATCTACAAAACCAGGATAATAAGTATTGTAATCGCCAAGCTGCTCAGAACGCGGAGCGCGCAGAAGGCCGCCTGATACGGTAAAACCCCAGGAGAAATGGCCCCCTATATCCCCGTTGGTATAGGCGCTGATCCATGAATTCGTTCCCCACTCTGAACCGCCGCCGGACAGGTTTATTCCCGCACCGGAAAGCGATTCCAGCCCTACGCCTATATCCCCGGCGAATTTGACACCGGTATTTCTGATTTGTGTATCAAACCGCCAAGCGCCCCGCTGCCAGTCAAGCCCGGATTCCGCTTTTTTATATTTTTTTTGGGCGCTCTCAAGGACCTGTCGTTCGGTATCACCAAGTCTGCCTTCAGAACTGAGTATTTCCTGTACGGCGGAAAGAACAACCGAACGTGAATAAGGTTTAACTTTAGGCAGAGGATTACAGAGGCCGCGCAGTTGGGCCAAATCAAGTATATAATAGACAGGATCGTTAACAGGCACGGAAACATGGGATTGGGCAAAAAGAAAAGCGGAACAAAGAACTAATAAAAAAATAGTAATACTGTAGCGATTATACATAAAAACCTCCGGTTTGAATTTCATTCTAATATTGATTAGATTATATTATATAGCAATTATTTTTATTGAGCAAGTATAATAGGGTAATAAATTGAATAATAGACTTTTTTTCAAAATATTAAGTTTTTTTACATTGATCTGCATTTCGCACTTTGCTCCTGCTCTGCCCCCGCAGATGATAGTGCGCAGCGGGGAATGGGTCTACGACGCGCTTGCCGTCCTCGCCCGTGAACAACAGCGTGTTCTTTTTGCGGATTCATCGTTGACCATAGAGCAAATTGAACGGCTCGTGTCCGAACTTGAAGAGGAAACGCTTTCCCCAAGCGGGAAGCTCATCTATGAACAGATTGAAGCCTATCTTCACTCATCCCCCTGGTTCTCCCTTGAATCCGATGCCTTAACTTTAGGCATAGACGCCGCGTTACAGCCGGAATTCTACTTTAAAACCAATTCTGCGGCTAATTGGATTTACGATTACCACCAGCGGAATCCTCTGTTTTCAACTTCAATCAGTTTTTCCCTGGGTTCTTTTATTACTTTAGAGTTCGATCCTTATTTTGGACAAAATGAATACGCGGCAACCCAGCATGGTAATCACATCAATATTCCGCTGGATATGGTATCGCAAACCGATCTGCATTTTCCCAAATGGGCATACCTCAGCGCGGGGCTGCCGCTCGGACGTTTTTCGGGTATACATTTTGCCGCCGGAATTGGAAACGATTTTCTGGGTAGAACCAGTACAGGAAGCATCATCCTTTCCGAATACATGGAGAGGGTCCATTACGCTCAACTTAGCCTCTACTCCCCGCTCATTAAGTATACCATAGAGGTAATGCAGTTACAGGCCCTCAAGTATCAGTACATGCACTATCTCCATATACGCCCCCATAAAATAGTTACCCTTACCCTTACAGAAGGTTTGATGGTGAACGCGCCTCTGGAACTTCGTTACTTAAACCCCCTTATGATCTTTCATGGATTAGAAGCCTATAAAACCTATGATGATTACAACAAAGACCTTGCAAACAGCGATCCTGCCGACCCTACAGGAACTTCGAGGATAGGTTCCTTTTTTGGCGTAAAAATAGAACTTCAGCCTGTCAAACGCCTCCGGCTCTACGGCCTCTTTGCTATGGATCAGCTCCAGCTTGGCATAGAACGTGATAATTGGGCGGACGATCTTACCCCCGATGCGTTGGCATTTCAGGCCGGAGCGGAATTCTCTATTCCGGTCCAGTATGGTTACTGGAATTTTGCCCTTGAGGGGGTCTATACTTATCCTTATATGTATGTCCTGTACGACAAAGGCTGGTCGTTCTATAAGGAACTTGATGAATTTGACCTTACTACTATCCGGTACTGGACCGGCACACCTTTCGGGCCGGACTCAATAGCCGGCGCCTTATCCCTTGGCTATTATGCCCTGTATCCTGATGGAAGGCCCCTGTGGTCGCTGAAATTCTCCTTTCTGTTCCTTGCCCAAGGGGAAAGGTCGGATACCGCCATTTTTGATACTACAACCTATAGGCCTACCCCCGCTGATGTTGATGTAATTGTGCCGCCTACCGGTGTTCCGGCCTTTACCTATACCATAAGCCTTTTAGGAAAGTGGTCGCCTTTTGATTGGCTCCATGCGGCTATGCAGCCGGGTTATAGAATCATAAGCAATCATAAACATATATCGGGAAAATTGGAGCATGGTTTTGAAATTACCTTTTCAATCAAAATTAATCCGCCATTCAGATAAAACAGGTTTAAGTACAAAATACAAATTTTGTAAAATATCATATTTTATTTGTTAATTAAGATGGATGTAGTAAGATTATTGTTCCTTTTTTGTTTTGTCTGCTGATTAATGCGGATAAAAGAAGCGCCGCCTTCACAATTGAGATAAGAAGCAAGAATTCGTGAAATCAGCCGATTTTCACTTTTATTTCTATGCTTTTATCCTGCAAAACTATCTTAGATTTACCGGTTAAGGAGAATTATAATGTCATTAGGGAAAAAAAGGAATATTCTTAAAAACTATATAAAAGGTAAACTACGTTTTACCGAATTTGCAATTACCAATGCTTGTTTAGCAAAATGTTCTTTTTGTGAGATATGGAAACAGCAGCCTAAAGTATTTGTTGATAGGGAAAAGGCTTTAACTGCCATTGACAGGCTTGCCTCGTTCGGTGTTTCCCATCTTACGATAACAGGCGGTGAGCCGCTTTTGCACCCAAATGTGGTGGATTTTGTCGAAAGAGCAACTAAAAACAAGATGAATAACGCGATATTAAACGCGGCGCCCCGGCTTTTAATGCGGAATGATATTGTCAAACGGCTTGAAGGCGCAGGCTGCGATCTTGTCAGTATCTCTTTTGATTCTGGGGATCCGGTAACTATGGCTGAATCCCGCCAAATACCCGGTATTATGGACGAGATGAAAGAGGCTCTGGAATTGATAAAAAAGACCAGTCTTAAAACTATGGCATCGGTCCTTATCTGGAATGATAACTATAATCACCTTGAAGATGCCTGCATCAAGGCAAAAGATATGGGCTTTGATTTTATTTCACTCAACTATCCTACCTTTTCAAAATCCCAGGTTTATCCTTTAGGCGGCGATGGTATAAGCCTTTCCCGTGAAAATGTCATCCAGGGGCTTAAAGACGCTATCAGGCTGCGCAAGACAAAGCGGTACGGCATTATCAATTCGGCGGTTTCGATGCGGAATATCATTCATTACCTGGAAGATCCCGGAAAGGTAAAATACCACTGCTTCGGCGGCACGCATGTATTTTTTGTTGACTGGTTTTTTGATATACGTCCTTGTATGCAGCTTCCGCGTGTAATTGGCAATATCCTCACTATAGACGAAAAGAAGCTGCGGCAGCCGGGATGTAACGACTGCAATATGAGTTGGTATCGTGATTTCAGCATGTACTTTCATGGTTTGCGCACTATACCGGTATGGTTTGATTCGCTTGCTGGATCAAAGGGGCTTTTATAACCAAGCCGTTTAAAACCGGCATCCGTTAATATGAGAATAGTATGAAAATTGTAATGTTTACCGATGCATATTGGCCCCGTGTAAACGGGGTAAGCGTCTCTGTTGACTCATTCTCCCACGCCCTTATACGGGCGGGAAACGAGGTAATGATAATATGCCCGTTCTATCCTGAATCTTCAGTTGTAGAGCGTATATCAGATTCCACAGAACCTAAAAAAAGCGATCCTCTGGAACCGGTTATTATCAGGGTGCCTTCTACACCGTTCATTATTTCCAAGGAAGACCGGGTTGCGAAATTCTATAAATTGTTTTGGGTGTCCAAACAGATAGAATCTTTTAGTCCCGATATTATACATATAAATACCGAATTCGTTATCGCCGAATTCGGCTTTCAGTATGCCAGACAGCACAAATTGCCGATAATTTTCACCTTTCATACTCTTTGGGAAGATTATGTGGCAAATTATATACCCCTTGTGCCTACTTTTTTAATGCGGTTTATCATACGGAGAATTTTTAAATTTATTTTGAGAAGATCTGATTTAATTATTGTTCCAACCCAGCAGATTAAGGATGTAGTCAAAAAATATAAAGTAAAAAAAGAGGTAAGGTTGCTGCCTACCGGAATAGATCCGCTTATATTTACACATGAAAAGACAGAGGTCGATCTTTTTAAGAAAATGATGATCAAAAAATACCCTCAATTGCAGGATAGGCGTATACTCTTATTTGCAGGCCGTATTGCCAAGGAAAAGAACATTGATTTTCTTCTATCTATAGCTCCGTCAATAATCAAAAAACATCCTGAAGTAATCTTTCTGCTTGCGGGTAATGGACCCGATTTGATGTATTTTGAGGAAGAATGTGTTTCTCTGAATATAGTCGATTACTGCATTTTTACCGGTTATCTGGCACGGGAAGATCTGGCCTTAACCTACGGTATGTCAGACATTTTTGTCTTTCCTTCACTTACGGAAACCCAGGGCCTTGTTACTATAGAAGCGATGCTCTCCGGTCTTCCGGTAGTAGCGATTGGAGAGATGGGCACCATTATGGTGATGAACGGAGATAACGGCGGTTTTATGGTACATAACGACCCTGATGAATTTAGTAAACGTATACTGGAACTACTGGAAGATGAGGGCCTTTACCGCCGGAAATCTGAGGAAGCAAAAAATTACGCCCAACGATGGACCATTGATTCCATGACTATTGAGCTTGAAAATATTTACCGCTATGCTGTTAAAACGTTTAATAAAACAGATAAAAAGCGGAAAGATAGCAGGCAATAATTTTACCAAGGTATATAATATGACATTATCAGATTTTGATATCTGGTACCGAACAAGGTATCATAGAACCAGTTCTGCTTTTACATCGGCAGCCCTCATCATCTCGGATATTCTGGCGGTTATGCTTTCATTTGGAACAGGTTTTTTTCTGGTCAACTTATACGACCTCTCAGCTATTAATTTTAAATCGTTTGTTACCTATTGGCCCTATCTTCCGGTTTTTATTTTAATTTTTCAGATTATGCATCTCTATCCTGGCGTTTCACTGGCGCCGGCGGAGGAACTGCACTGCTTCTTCATTAGCTCCCTCATGGCCCACGGCGGTATAATACTTTCTAGGTATATTGAAAATCAGGAATTCGACGCGATTTCAATTGCCTTTATTATCAGTTTTATTTTTTCTACGTATATATTACTCCTCTGCCGGGGACGTATGCACGGCATTTTGCGGAAAACAGGTCTTGGAGACATACCCGCGGTAATTTACGGCGGCGGGAGTACCGGCAGGTACATTGTGGACCGGCTGTTGGATAATACCAAAACCGGTTATGTTCCGGTTCTTATCCTTGATGAAAAAAATGATCTTGGAGAAAAATATCGTGGTATTCCTATTATAAAGGATATATACGCAGGCCCGGAAATTGTCAAACTTTTTAATATAAAAATGGCAATTGTTGCAATGCCGGAGCTTAACCAGAAGGAATTAACTCGGCTTTTAAATTATTCGGTTTCCGCTTTCCGTTACAATGTACTTATCCCTGACTTTTTCAATATCAGCAATATCTGGATGTCAATCAGAGATTTTGGCGGCATACTGGGTTTTGCTACAAGTCATAAACTCAAGATGTTCTGGAATCTATACGCCAAACGGTTTATGGATTTAAGTATAGTTATCATAGGCGGTATCATTATCCTACCTTTACTCTTAATCATAGCTTTTATTATAAAATTGGATTCCCCCGGACCTGTTCTCTTTGGTCATTCCAGGCTTGGGCAGAACGGCAAACCCTTTAAGGCCTACAAATTCAGGTCTATGGTTTCTAATGCCGATGAATGCCTTAAAGAACTGCTTGCTTCCGATCCGAAGATACGGGAAGAATGGGAAGCGAATCATAAATTAAAGAATGATCCGAGAATAACCAAAATCGGAAAGATACTGCGCAGAACAAGTTTTGATGAATTTCCACAACTTATCAATATTTTAAAAGGAGAAATGAGCCTTATCGGTCCTCGGCCAATAGTACAGGATGAGGTGGTCAAATACGGAGAAGATTTTAGGCGTATATTTTCCGTAAAACCGGGACTAACCGGTCTTTGGCAGGTTTCCGGCCGTTCAGATACCGATTATGCAGAGCGTATTTCCTATGATACATACTATCTACAGAGTTGGTCGGTCTGGCTGGATATGTGGATACTTTATAAAACATTTGGTGTAGTAATCCGTGGTAAAGGAGCGTATTAAATGAAAAAGCTAAAGCTGTTTTTGTATACTGTTAAAGGATCCTGTTGGATCTTTATGGGTTTCCTGTTATTTTTGCTTCTCTGCGCTTTGCCGGTATCCGGTCAAAACAGGCAAATCCATTCTTTTGATGATCTGTATCCATTTATAAACGAATCTCAAAAGAAAGAAGTTTATTCTCCTACCGGCCTCTTCATAAGTTCCCAAAAATCAGTAGTATTACAATTCATTCCTTCCCTGAATTTTATTAATGATATTACCGATCCTTTGTTTAAGCGAAATCCATCGTTTCTAATAGAATCCCTCAAGGTAATTCCCACAGAAAAACCTGTAGAATTGCTTGTCATTTATAATGCAATGAGAAATATACGCAGTTTAAAGGGAAGAACCTATCATTCCTTTACCAGAAATGAAACCGTCCCTTTATTTGAAGATGCTACCCGTGTTGAAAGCCGAAAAAAAAACAATCCTATTACGGACCCGCCTGCCGCCCTTTCTATGCCGGATTCAGAAACCATATATATACGCCTCAAGGATATTAACTTTGGTAATACCTTTTACAGCGCTGACATCAACCGTAAAGGTCAAGGCATGCTATACAGCTTGAGTAACTTCAAAAACCTCTCGTATCTTTTTTTTACGGTAGTTAAAGAAGACCATTTCTTAATCCAATTTTATATTGAGCCTCTTACTGATGGAATCTTAATCTATAGTATTGCCGGAGCCGATGTATCGGATTTTGTCGCTTCAAAAGTTGATATGCCGTCGGCCGTTAAAAAACGTGTAGATGTAATACTAGACTGGATAATCGATGAACTGCATCTATAGATAACCCCCTAAGAACCCTCCGGTTCTTAGGGGCCGCAAAGAGTTTCGCCCCCGTGTCCTAGCAGCCGCGGACACTTCGTGTCCGATTGCGCTTGTGGATTTTTTGCGTGAAGGTGTGCCAAAGGCACACTGAGCAAAAAATCCCGATCAATGGGCATACTGTACTCTTCGAGTATTCGGAGTTTGTAAGGTATAAATATTCATGTTTATGAATATTTATACCATTTTATGCGCGAAGCGCAACAAACTCCTAGGGCTTACCGTTGCGTTTCAGAGGGTACTTAACAGGCAGTAAATACCATAAGCGGCCGACGGGAGTCGAACCCGCGTCACAAGCTTGGGAAGCTTGGATAATACCGTTATATGACGGCCGCTTCTAACCTTAGTTTATTATAGCTGATTTCGGAGATTTATGTCAATAGTTTTATCATAACTATCAGCGGTTTTACTTTTAACCACGAAAACACGAAAAGAAAACAACCATCAAGGGCGCATCGAACCGCGAACATTAGGTTCGATGGTTCGCGGAAGGAAAAAGAGTGTTTTCCAACCAAAACCTTCGTGTCCTCAAGACCATAGGTCTGATGTGCACTAGCAGCCGCGGACACTTCGTGTCCGATTGCACTTATGGATTTTTTGCATGAAGGTGTGCCAAAGGCACACTGAGCAAAAAATCCCGATCAATGGGCATGCTGTACTCTTCGAGTATTCGGAGTTTGCAAGGTATAAATATTCATATTTATGAATATTTATACTATTAGAATTCTGTTATTTCCATGTGAATATTGCATCAGCGTCCTTTCGGCTTTAATCTGATATAAAAAAAGTCTTATACCTGCCTTCGGGATTACGGATTTCGTATTCTACAGACTCTACCTTCGCATGGGGAGGGCCCTCATGCAGCCATTTGAGAAACGGGTTGAGCCTTGCGGGAGGGCCTTCTGCTAACACCTCTACCTTCCCCTCCTCGGTATTTCTTACCCAGCCTGAAACGCCAAAATGCTGCGCCTTGTGCCGGCAGAAATAACGGAAGCCTACCCCCTGGACATGTCCTGATATAATAGCAAAAAAAGCTGAAGCATCCTTCATGACGGCATAAGAATTTTATACCAATCCCTCTCCCTGTCTTGCGGAGTTATAGAAATTTACGCCGTAAGTGTTACGCCGTATGCGCTGTATTGATCTGCTTCTCCATATCCTTAACCGTTTGAACAACCAGATCAAAATCCAAGGGCTTGTTAAAGCAAGCATCAGCCCATGCAATAGCGACAGAATCCTCATGCGCTTGATCCTCTTTCCCTATCATAATAATAAAAGGCTTGCCAAAATTATGATCTTCCTTGATTTTTCTGGCCAAATCAACTCCGTCAATTCCCGGCAGATTTTTATCAAGAAAGATAAAACCAGGCTTCGATTCCGTCAGTTTCTGTCCTGCCTCAAAACCATCAAAGGCCTGCATGAGTGCAAATCCAGGAAAGTTTCTTTCAAGCCGCTGTTTAAGAATTTCATTTGAGTCCCTGTCGGCATCAACTAATAGGAATGCGTTCCAATCCGCTTCGTCCACAAGGAGCTGCAAAATTTCCCCTGAAGTACGCATACCCCGATCATCTAGAAATGCGGAAAGATCATCTGCATAGACCCTATACTGTCCGCCAGGGGTGGTAAAGGCTTTTAAATAACCATTTCTAATCCAATTGATAATTGTCTGGTTTACCACTCCACAGATGTTCGCAACTTCTAGAGCAGAAAAAATCCTTATTCTTCGCCCATTCTTCGACATTTTTCCCTTCCTTCTTCAAACTTTTTATTTTTACATGAAATTTTTAAGACGCATTCTTCTCTTTTGAAAGCGCCTGTCGTAATTATTCTTGCAGGAGCCTGTTTCCGCACCTTACGCTGAACATATACCTCTCTAATCAGACACCTAAAAAGTAATAATTGCATTTATAAATGAAAACGTTGATAATCATCAATGTTTCATTTCTTACAATATACAAATTATTTTCAAATATTTCCACTAAATTCAACATTATTTGCGCCGGAAAATGAAAAGAACGGGAATATAAAAATAAGATTGCCTTCCTAAAGTATCGTATCATTCACTGTCCTGATTCCAAGTTTTCAAGGTAATCTTCCAAAACCATTGAAGAAAAGCCCTCACATTTCAGGGTAAATTTAAAAGAATGAAGGTCATCTTCAGGTTCAAGATGCTTCTTTTTAACATAAGACACAAGCAGGGCAAGCTCATTTTCCAAAGTAAACACCAATTTACAGGCAGCCTGAATAGAATCCCTGTCTATTCCCCGGCTATGGAGGGAAGCCAGAAGTCTACGAGGACTGGATCCTCCCCTTGACAAGCGGGAACGCAGCCATAACTCAGCATAACGCTGATCGTTCACTATATCCAAACCGGAAAGATGGCTTATTACCGCCCAAGCACAGGCCTCCTTAAAACCGCGTTTGAGCAATTTATGAAAAATACCCCGAGTAGTCTGTTCCGCACGGCTTACCAGACGCAAAGCCAGTCTTTCAGCCCGAAAGCAGGAAGCGGCAAAACGACAGCAATCCTCCTCGTTTGGACCTAAATCCCTTCCTAAAGACCAGAAAGCAGGATCACGGTATTCCTGCGGGAGGTAACATGAACTAAAGGAAAACATCGAACCGTCTGAAAGTCCTATCCGGCATATATCAGAATCAGATTTCAAATCACTTTGAATTTTAAAAGATTCTATAACTGCCATAAGAAACAAACCCCGTTAAACAGGGCTTTTAAACAGAAGAAGCCGCATTCTAACGCTTAGAAAATTGGAACCGTCTTCTTGCGCCGGCCTGACCGTACTTTTTACGTTCCACCATACGGGGATCACGGGTTAAGTAACCATTACTACGGAGACTGGTATAATTCTGCTGATCAATCTGGCAAAGCGCACGGGCAAGACCATGACGGCAGGCGCCGGCCTGACCATGCGATCCGCCGCCATATACATTGATAAGAATATCAAACTTGTTTTCATTGGCGGTAACCATGAGAGGCTGCCTGACCATCACAGCATGCTCATTCTGAGGAAAATACTGCCCCAGTTCCTTACTGTTGACAACTATTTTACCGCTCCCGTCCCGAATATATACCCGCGCTACAGCGGTTTTCCTTCTGCCGGTTCCAATACCAAGATTCTTTATCATATACTCCTCTATTATAACTCAATAAACTGGGGGGCCTGAGCCGCATGGGGATGATCTAACCCGGTGTATATCTTCACATTTTTGAGCAATTTCCGCCCTAAAGGCCCTTTGGGAAGCATCCCTTTAACCGCATTCTGCAAAGGAAACTCGGGGTGTTTAACGATAACCTTTTCATAATTAATAGATTTAAGCCCGCCCGGATAACCAGTATGATGGTAGTAGGTCTTTTGTTGGGCCTTTTGACCGGTAATCACTATCTTATCAACATTAACTACAATAACATAATCACCAACTTCCTGATGAGGCGCATATGCGGCCTTCTCTTTACCCCTTACAATACTGACAGCCCGTGCAGCAACCCTGCCGAGACTCTTCCCTTCGGCGTCAATCACAAACCATTTCCGCTCAACTTGAGCTGGTTTTACAAATTCAGTCTTCATATCATTACCTTTATCCGCGCCTGTAATCAGAAGCGTATTTATAATGAGCAAAGGAAACAGCCCCCTTACCTGGCCGGTCCCCTTACCGATCCCGAATCATGCACGGATACAGAATTCCGGCAAAACAATAAGGAATTCTTTATATATTGCCATAAAAAAATATCTATGTCAAGTGAGGTATTTGTAGAATCTGATATTTTGGGTAACTCCCCAAGGCCAATTTCTCAAATCTGTAAAATAGGGCGGAAATACCGAAGGGGTAAAACACGGCCTGGCCTGAAAGCCCGCAGGCGCGGACGCAAGTTTGGACAGCGGTAAAAGCTGTAGAGACGGCGGCTGGGAATGACCGGAATGTAGAGCCTTTCACAAAACTTCAGTTTTTGGGAAATCTTCTGTATACAGGCTATTCTCTACACATCTTTCTTTCTCATATCCCGTACCCGCACCGCCTTGCCTTCCGATACGGGGAAGCTGCCCGATTCGTGCAGCTCTACACGCGGGTTAATGGTAACGCTGGCCTGAAGAGTCTTGCGTATGCGCTCCTTCAGCGCGTTGAGAGGCCGCGCGTCATCCATAAAGATATTCGGCCCCACTTCTGTCTTGACCGTAAGCCGGTCGAGCGCGCCTTCCTTTTCTACAACTATCAGGTAGTTGTTGCCTACTTCCCTTATGCCCATAATAACTTCTTCAATCTGGCTGGGAAAGACATTGACCCCGTTGATGATAAGCATATCATCACTGCGGCCCTTGATCCGGTGCAGACGGCGGTGGGTTCTGCCGCAGGGACAGGGCTCGGTGTAGAAGGCGCTGAGATCGCGCGTGCGGTAGCGGAGTATAGGCGCGGCCTCGCGGCAGAGGCAGGTAAGGACAAGTTCGCCGGTTTCACCGTCCTCTACATTCTCCAAAGTATCGGGATCGACGATTTCGGCAATGTAGCCGTCCTCCCAGATGTGGAGGCCGTTTTTGCACTGACATTCAAAGGCAACGCCCGGGCCGTTCATCTCCGAAAGACCGTAGGAGTTGTATACGTCAATATGGAGAAGCTCCTCAATACGGCGGCGCGTATCCTCAGAGTAAGGCTCCGCGCCTGCAAAGGCCCGTTTAAGGCTTAGACTTTCACGCCTCACGCCCTCTTCCTTCATCTTTGCCTCAAGATGGAGGAGGAAACTTGGTGTTGCATGTACTACTGTAACGCTAAAATCCTGCATCAAACGGAACTGGCGGGAGGTGTTCCCCGCGCCGGAGGGAATAACCAACATGCCGACTTCCTCGCCGCCTGCATGGAAGCCAAGCCCGCCCGTGAAAAGGCCGTAGGTGATCATGTTCTGGAATACATCGCTTTTGGTACAGCCTGTCCCATAGATACAACGGGCTACAAAACTTGTCCAGCGTGCAATATCTTCGCGGTTAAAGTAGATTGTCGTAGGCGTTCCGGT
>JAISQR010000052.1 GCA_031274035.1 Treponema sp.
AAGCTCCTTGAAGGTTTCAGAAAACATCCCCGGTTCAGCAAGGAAGAAAAGATCCGCATCGACATCCTGGAAAAAATCGGCTATTACAGCACCGAGAGCAACGGCCACCTTTCGGAATATCTTCCGTGGTACCGGAAGCGGCCCGGTGAGATTGATCAGTGGATCGATTATTCCGCCTGGATCCACGGCGAGCCGGGGGGCTACCTCCGAGTGTGCCGGGAAGCCAGGGCCAATTTTGAAAAAGAAGCGAAAGAATATCAGAAAATGAAACCTCTTGAGTATGCGCCGGAAAAACGGTCCGCCGAACACGGTTCCCATATTATTGAGGACCTCGAAACCGGCCGTATCTACCGAGGCCACTTCAATGTGGTCAATAAGGGAGCCATTACCAATCTGCCCCCGGACTGCGTGGTGGAAGTTCCCGGCTATGTTGACGGCCACGGCGTTTCCATTCCTCTGGTAGGGGACCTCCCCGCGCCCTGCGCCGCCATTTGCAGCGCCAGCATCGCGGTACAGCGCCTTTCTGTGGAAGCCGCCCTTGAAGGAGATCCGGTAAAGCTCAAACAGGCCATGTTCCTCGACCCTCTGACCGGCGCGGTCTGTACGCCCGCGGAGGTCTGGAAACTGGCCGACGATATGCTCAAGGCTGAAAGCCTCTGGCTGCCTCAGTATCAGAAGTATATCCGGTCTATCAAATGACGCTGAAATACGGCCCCGGGGGAGGTAATATTCACTTCAGCGGATACTGCTCGGCGTCGGCGTCAATATGTTTTTATGATTATGGCGGCATACCCGCTCGATGCTGCCATAAAGGACCGTCTTAGCTGCGGTTAAGAGAGCTTCTTGTGTGTTTTTTATAATTTGTAAAAATAAAAAAAAACATTTGACAGCATAGTGAATCAGGGTGTATCCTGTATATAATTTTAATGGCATCGCTAAAAAGGATGGGGTAATGCTAAGGTTACATGAATATGACAAATTACTGTTCCACGCATTACCGGGGCTTTCCTTGTCTGCCGCCGGGGTAAATGCGCGTACCGAGTTGTCTTGTAACTTACCCCCCCCAACACACACACACACATAATCCGTTAAGTGCAGTACTATTTAACTCATCCATCAACAGAGATAGTGTTATTATAAGTGCTGTAAAGAAAAAATCTCTTTTGGCCGTTTTTTATCTCCGGTCTCTTTTCTTGCGCTGCAGGTCTGTTATCTCTCTTTTACCAGGGCATTTATACCATATGGGTATGAATATAAATCTTATTTTGAAGGAGAACGTATGAAAAAATTTCTATTAACCGGACTTGTTTTTATTATGGTAAGCTCTTTTGCGTTTGCCGGCGGCCAATCGGGAGGGGCAGGCCCGGCAAAACAGACATGGGAAACGGTAAAGCTGAATCAAAGCGATCAGCCTTGGCTTGTTCCCTACGACACGCCGGTTACGCTGGTAACCGCCGATGATGAATATATCGGCGTAAACTGGGAATTTCCCGGTGATACGGAAAGCAACAATACTTGGACCCGCTTATACAGAAAATTCCTGAATATTGATATTCAAACAAAGTGGGTCAGTTCTGATTATTATACCACTCTGAACCTTGATATTGCATCCGGGGATTTACCGGACGCTTTTAAGGTAAACAATACTCAATTCTCACAGTTACTGGAAGCGGGAGCCATTGATGATGTAACTAATGCCTTTAATAATACTCTTTCTTCGCGTTTGCAGGGTGAATATGACGCGGTTCCCGGCGTCCTGCAGCCCTATACACGGAACGGTAGATTACCCTGCCCATGATGGCCCCTATTATCACGCTCATGGGCGTCCTGGCCCTGGGGGGAGTACTCAATGCGGGATTTGACCAGATCTTCAACCTCTACACGCCGGTGGTGTATACCACCGGGGATATTATCGACACCTATGTGTACCGGCTGGGGATCATCCAGGGCCAGTATTCGGTGGGAACCGCGGTCGGGTTCTTTAAGTCCGTTATTTCAGCGGTATTGATTGTTACCGCCCAGTACATGGCGGGTCGTTTCGTCGGATACCGGGTATTTTAGGGGGCGGACCATGTATATCTACCATTCAAAAGCCCAGCGGGTGTTCAGCGTATTTAATATAGCATTTCTCTTTGCCGTTTCAATGTTATGCGTACTGCCCTTTGTAAACCTTCTGGCAATTTCTTTCAGTTCCAGTACGCCCGTAGCCGCGGGGAAGGTTCTGTTCTGGCCGGTGGACTTTTCGATCAGTTCTTATGAGTTAATATTTTCAAGCAGACGTTTTCTTAGATCCTTTGCCATTGCGATCGAACGGGTCCTGCTGGGGGTGGCGATTAACCTGATTATGTGCGTCCTGACCGCGTATCCGCTGTCGCGGCCTTCGGCAAGAATGAGCGGAAGAAACCTATACATGGGCTTTTTTGTTTTAACCATGATAATCGGCGGAGGACTGATTCCGACCTATCTGGTGGTGATGCGGATGGGATTGCTCAACAAGATATGGGCTCTGGTACTGCCCGGGGCGCTTCCGGTGGGAAACATGATCATCCTGATGAATTTTATCCGGCAGATTCCCATGGATCTCGAGGAAGCGGCGATGATCGACGGCGCGGGGCCGATCAATACCCTCATCCGGATCATGCTGCCCTTATTAAAACCGGCGCTGGCAACGGTCGGGCTTTTCTGTGTGGTAGGCCACTGGAACGACTGGTTCTCGGGGCTTATCTATATGCGGGACCTGAATAATTATCCCCTCCAGACTTATTTACAAACGCTGCTGCGGAGTTTTGAAGAGATCCTGCGTATGTCCGGCAACGATTATATCAAACTTATCGCCATGGTAAATGCGCGGACCGGCCGGGCGGCGCAGTTGTTTCTGGGAGCGCTGCCGATTATGCTGCTATACCCCTTTTTACAGAAATATTTTGTGAAAGGGCTGGTAATAGGAAGCATAAAGGGCTGAGTTGTGGTATGGTACTAAAATGTTAGTCGTATAAGGAGGAGAAGACGGAATCCATAAGAACACTTGCTTTGTTTACACTATAAACCGGCGTTGCCGGAGAAAAGTTTGACTTTCTATAGGAGAAGGGAATATGAAAAACGCCTATCGTATCGGCTATATGCGGTATCGAACCGATGAAGAATTCGAAAAACTGAAGGATTTTGTTGTCCGTCATTCGGAAGTTATTGACGAGCTTGCCTTGTTTTGTGAGTTTTCCCACCATGGGTATTTTCCACCTGAATGGTGGGTAGAATTGGGGCAGGTTCTTACCGGGCGTATCTCCGCCCTTAAAGCCCTGGGGATTCCCAGTGTGGGGTTAAACGTCCTCTGTACCATAGGTCATCTTAACGAGGCATGGGATGTCTTGCCTAAGCCCCCGCTGGGAACCATGATAGGCGCGGACGGTCAGAGTACCCCTTCCTGTTTATGTCCCAACGCACCGGGTTTTGCCGAGTATATCACCGGCAAATATAAAGCCCTGGCGGTATCAAATCCCGATTTTATCTGGCTCGATGATGACATTAGAATGGATCACCATGGGGTGGCATATCCCTGCTATTGTCCTCATTGTTTAAAGAAGTTCAATGAAGCTTCGGAGGGCGTTTATACCCGGGAGACATTGACCGCCGCGTTAAATAGTCCCGAGGGTAACGGGGTCAGGAAGGCATGGACGGCATTCCTCGACGATACCCTCACCGCATTATGCGCCATGATCGGCG
>JAISQR010000088.1 GCA_031274035.1 Treponema sp.
TCGGTGTCCTTTGTGTCCGCGAACCATCGAACCGAAGGTTCGCGGTTCGATGTGCACTTTGCGGTTAAATTCTTTCTAAAGATAGGTAATCAATCATCGAATTATGGGTCAAGTTTAGCTCACCGTAACGGGGTGATTTTTCGGGGGAAAACTATATTTTGAATATGAACGAGACAATGTTTACTTAAAGATAAGCTGCCTCTACAAGGGCCTGCCCGCCGCGTTGCGGCGCAGGCAGGGTTACAATTCTTTTCTTATCATTGGTTTTAGTCCAAACATGGTACTAACAACCTGTCGTCTACTCCTCTTCTTCCTTGACCTTGAAGGCTTCCGCCGCTTTCTTCACATCGTCCGCAATACGGCCCGATATAGGCGCATAGTGGTCGAATTCAACACTGAAGGATCCTGTGCCGCTGGTGATAGACCGCAGATCGATTGAATAGCGCAGAAGTTCCGCCTGTGGAACCTGTGCGCGTATCTCTTCAATACCGCCGCCTATAGAGTCCTGGCCGAGTATCTTGCCGCGCTTGCCGGAAAGGTCGCTCATCACATCGCCTAGGTACTTACTTTCTACAAAGACGGTAAGGTTCATAATAGGCTCAAGAAGGGTAGGGGAGGCCTGCCGCATAGCTTCACGGAAGGCATTACGGCTTGCGAGTTTAAATGAAAGTTCCGAGGAGTCTACGGGATGGTACTTGCCGTCCACAATGCTCACCTCAACATCCACGACGGGATATCCGGCCTCGGTTCCCCGTTCCATACCTTCGGCAATGCCCTTCTCTACGCCGGGGATGTAGTTCTTGGGCACCGCTCCGCCAAAAATGGCGTTGGTAAACTTGTAGCCTTCTCCACGCTGGAGAGGGCCTATGTCCAGAACAACCCTTCCGTATTGGCCGTGGCCGCCGGTCTGTTTTTTGTGGGTATATTCCGCGCTGGCTTTTTTGGTGATAGTCTCGCGGTAGGGAACCCTCGGTACATGCGTCTCTACATCGATCTTCTGGTTCTGCTTGATCTTGTCCAAGATGATGTTCACATGGAGTTCGCCCATGCCGGAAATGACGGTCTCTTTTGTTTCGGCGTTAAACTCGTAACGGAAGGTCTTGTCCTCGTCCGCGGCCCGGACAAGGAATTCGCCAAGTTTGTCGTCATCCTTCTTTGCAAGCGCGTTTACCGCCACCGAGTGTACCGGTTCGGGAAGCCTTAAATGCAGGAAGTTAATACTCGTGTCCCCCGCGCTGATAGTATCGTTGGTTTTAAGGCTAACGGCCTTGGTCACAATCCCCACATCCCCCGCATAAAGTTCCCGTACTTCCTCAAGTTTTTTCCCCTGGCAGGTGTAAACCTTTCCTATCCGCTCCTTCTTGTTTTCAGAAACATTGATGACATCGGAATCCGCGCTCAGTTTGCCGGTTATGACCTTTACCCAAGAGAGCTTGCCGGAGAATTGGTCAAAGGTAGTTTTTATTACCAGGGCGGAAAGGGGTTTTTCCGGATCGATAGGAATTTCCTGCTGTGCGCCGTCCGCCGTAATACCGATATCCTTTGCGCCGCGGGGATCGGGCCCCGCCTCGGCGATAAAATCGAGGAAGGGGATAAGCCCTGAATTTTTTAAAGCCGAACCTGCAAACACCGGAACTATCCTGTCCGCGGCTAGCGCTTCGATAAGGCCCTTGTGTATCTCCTCTACGGAAAGTTCGCCTTTGTCAATGTAATGCTCCATAAGCTCATCGTCGCCTTCGGCGGCGGCCTCGACGAGCCGTTCACGGGCAGCGGCAAGGGCGTCCTGGAATTCGGCGGGAACAGGGCCTTCCTTTTCAAGCGCCGCTCCGCCGCCCTGAATAAACCATGCCTTCCCGGTAAGTACATCAATAACACCCTGATAATCAGCGCCCTTACCCATAGGCAGTACCAGGGCTATTGGATCGGCCTTGAATTTCTCTTTTAAATCCTCCAGGATACTGTTAAAATCCGCCCTTTCTTCATCCATCCTGGTGATATAGAAACCTTTGGGTTTCTTCCTTCCGGCAAGGTTGCGCCAGAGCTTAACCGTCTCTATCTGTACACCGGTGCGGCTGTCCACGGTAAGGACGGCCAATTCCGCGGCCCTGAAAGTTAGTATCACATCACCGGTAAAGTCTGCGGATCCGGGTGTATCAAACACATTTATCTTCTTGTCGTTTCTATCAATATGCGCCAGCGCCGCATGGATCGAAATTTTCCGTTCAATCTCCTCGGGGCTTGAATCCGCAACAGTCTTGCCGGATTCTATCGTTTCCGCTTTAGGTATAACCCCTCCGGCAAAAAGCAAATGCTCAAACAAAGTTGTCTTGCCGGTACCGCCATGTCCGGCAATGGACACATTTTTGATAAGATCCGTTGTGTAGGCCATCAGGCACTCCTTTTAAGGAGCGCCAAGGCTCCTTTAATAAGTGTATATAAAATTGTATTCTAAAATCTAAAAACTGAATAGAGGGCGCCTCTAAAAACCCCGACTGGGTTTTCAGAAATTTCCTTAACAATTCAATATAAAACAACATAAAATACGTAATTTTTATGTTGTTCTATATATATTTATAGTATAGGCTATATTATAATGAATCGATCTGAATAGATTGTCAAGAAAAAAATCCTAGCTTATATTGATATAGAAGGCGGTAAAGAAGATGGATGAACGTAAAAGATCAATTCAGGAACTTGGGGTAAAGAAAAGGGAAACCCTTGATGCTATTGCCACCCTCCAGGGAGAATTGGGCGGTTCCCTGCTTAAAAGAAACCTTGGGGAGGTTCATGCCCCCAGTTCAGGTACTCTTTCCGAAAGGGAGGATGTTCCAGAAGCTGTACGCAATGCTAAAAACGCGGAGGAGTACCTTAAACTTCTCAAGGATATTGCCGATACGGAAGCTCTTATCCTCAAGATAGAGGAGGATACCGCCCGTTTAAAGGCCGTGGAAGAGGATGTTGCCGTAAAAGAGAAGATCAGTAAAGATTGCAGCAAGGAACTGAGTAGTTATTTTACCAGTCTGGGCGAAATCCTCTTTAATGATCCCGGTTTATCTGTTTTTATTTCAGCTTATGAAAAACAGGCCGGTGATATTATTGACAAGATCAGATCGCTAGAGAATCAGATTGAGGAAATTGAGATAAAATCCGAAGGCAATGTATTTTCCCGTTTGAGCAGGGGCGCCAAGGGTTTAGCCCTAAAATCATTTCTCAGTAAAAATCAGGAAAACCTGCAAAGAATCTACCGGACAGCGGGGGAAAAGTTTGCCCTTTCCAGTACCCACGAACCAACCTCCAACCCGGATGTAGAGGATCTCTTTGAACAGATACAGGAGAAAAGGCGGGCTTTCCAGGATATATCGGCGGAATTGGCCGATCTGCGCGGCGAACGCCGGAAAATCGGCGATTCTATAGGCGCGGAAGGGCATCCCGTTAAACGGATCGGTGCGCTGGAGAAGCATATAGCCCTTGACAGGAACCAGATACATAATGTATTTGTTGCTTTCGGCTCCGTTGTTTCGGATACTGTAGAAGGGGGAAATTTCGCCGCCGTTCTGTCTGGGGAGGATGCGGAAATTCTTGCAAAGATCACCGAAAAACGGGATACTGTACACAAACTAAATGCCCGGATTGAAAGCCTTAAAGCATCCTTGGCAATTGACGATGAAAAGGCCGAGATCGAAAAGCTGAATAGATCAATAGGGGAACAGAGGCTGCGTATCCATAATGCGGAAAAGGCTATTGAGGAATTCAATGAACAGATAGCCCAGTCAGAGAAGAAGATTGAGGAACTGAGCTTGCTTCTGTAGGAAGATACTAATTAAAATGAGGATGGATAATCAGTAAAAAATGACTAAAGCAGGTAAGATATTAAAACCATCTGCACCGGTTCAGCCGGAATTAATCAGAGCCTCTGAAAAACTCAAAAACGGCGGCGGGGTGAAGGACAAGGCGGCCCGGGCGGAAAAAGCCCCGCCCCAAGACGCGGCAGGTACCGGCAAGGCAAAGGCCGCGGCGAAACCCGCGGCCCGGGCGGAAAAAGCCCCGCCCCAAGACGCGGCAGGTACCGGCAAGGCAAAGACCGCGGCGAAACCCGCGGCCCGGACGGAAAAAGCCCTGCCTCAAAACGCGGCAGGTGCCGGTAAGGCAAAGACCGCGGCGAAACCCGTGGCCCGGGCGGAAAAAGCCCCGCCCCAAGACGCGGCAGGTACCGGCAAGGCAAAGACCGCGGCCCGGACGGAAAAAAAAATGGATCGGGAAGCTGCCGTATATGACGAATCGAAGATCAAGACCCTCTCCTCGCTTGAACACATACGTCTGCGTACCGGCATGTATATAGGCCGCCTGGGGGACGGGGCTAATCCCGATGACGGAATCTATGTGCTCCTCAAGGAGATCATAGATAACGGCATAGATGAGTTTATCATGGGGAATGGGAACCTTATCGAGGTTGAGGTGAAGGAAAAGCCTGCCGGCGGCGCTTCCGCGTGGAGCGTCAAGGTACGGGACTATGGACGCGGCATACCGCTGGGGAAGCTGGTGGAGTGCGTATCGGTGATCAATACCGGCGCCAAGTACAACGATGATGTCTTCCAGTTCTCCGTAGGGCTTAACGGCGTAGGAACCAAAGCCGTAAACGCCCTGTCGTCCTGCTTCCGGGTTGTGTCTATCAGGGATGGACAATTTGCCGAGGCGGTTTTTGAGCGCGGGGGCCTTATAAGCGAGCGCACGGGCAGGATCGCTGCGGCAAAGGCGTCTGCCCGTCAGAAGGAGGCGGACGGCGGTGCGGACCGCCAGTATGCGGACGGTACCTACGTTGAATTTACCCCCGATGCCGAAATCTTCGGTAATTACACCTTTAACCTTGAATTCGTTGAACGGCGTATTCTCAACTATGCCTATCTTAACACAGGACTCAGCCTGTCTTTTAACGGCCGGACCTTTATTTCTGAAAGGGGCCTTTTCGACTTGCTGTACGAAGAGACCGGCGAAAACTGCCTCTATCCTATAGGCTACTACAAGGGGGATCAGATTGAGTTTGCCTTTACCCACACCAACAACTACGGTGAGGAGTATTTTTCCTTTGTAAACGGTCAGTACACAAGCGACGGCGGTACGCATCTTTCAGCCTTTAAAGAAGGTTTCCTAAAAGGGATACAGGCCTATTTCAAGAAGGATTACCGCAGCGAGGATGTACGGGAAGGTACAATTGCGGCAGCAGCCGTTAAACTTAAGAATCCTGTTTTTGAAAGCCAGACCAAGAACAAGCTGGGGAATTCGGACATACGCGCCTGGATAGTACAGGCCGTAAGGGAGGCGGTTGAGGACTGGCTCCACAAGAACACCGACGCCGCCAAGCTGCTTGAACAGAAAATTGAAGCCAATGAAAAGCTCCGTACCGAGCTGAACGAGGTTAAGAAGGAAGCGCGGGAAGCAGCCAGGAAGATAACCCTCAAGATACCTAAGCTCAAGGACTGTAAGTATCATGTGGAAGATAAAGAAAAGGGGGAAGGTTCCACCATCTTCATTACTGAAGGCGATTCCGCGTCAGGCTCCATGGTTTCAAGCCGCGATGTGATGACCCAGGCCATCTTCAGCCTGCGCGGTAAGATTGAGAACATGTACGCCAAAAAGCGGGCCGCCATCTATAAAAACGAAGAACTTTACAATATGATGATGGCCCTGGGTATAGAGAACGATATAGCCGGTCTCCGCTATGCCCGCATCGTCATTGCCACAGACGCAGACTTTGACGGCTTTCACATCCGCAACCTTCTCCTCACGTTTTTCCTCAGCTACTTTGAGGAACTGGTAACCGGCGGACACATCTATATCCTTGAGACCCCCCTCTTCCGTGTGCGTACCAAGAAGGCGGCCCGTTACTGTTATACCGAACAAGAAAGGGACGACGCCGTTAAGGCCTTGGGCAAGGAGAGCGAGGTAACACGTTTTAAGGGCTTGGGCGAGATCAGCCCTAAAGAATTCGGCCAGTTTATCGGCGCGGATATGCGCCTTGTACCGGTATCGGTGAATACACTCAAGGCCGTACCCCAGGTGTTGAGCTTCTACATGGGCAAGAACACGCCCGAACGGAGGGAATACATCATGAAGAACCTGATAGAAGATGCGGGATAGATAACAGGTAACTAATAGAAAAATAGAAAAGAAAAAATCAGGGCGGAGGCGCCGCTGCCGCCTATTTCACCGCCTTCGAGGTTTGCGGTAATACTGCCGGACAGTTTTAAAGCGGCTGCTGGTAGTTATAAAATACGAGCGTTGCTGTTTTGATTGTGAAAAAAGATTCCTTGTCTTTTTATCTTGCCCAATATTATTATATATGAATATCTTATATAGAATACCTTTAAAAGCCAAAACGGTATGCAAAAGGCAGTTTTTAAAGAAGCCGCAGACTGTAGTATAGATTCAATTTAAATGCAAAAGGAGCCGTTTTCCAAAAACTGAAATTTTGGAAAACGCCAAAGGAAAAATGATGAACGAGAAATTAGACCTTATTCCCCTGCCGGTATCCGTAAAGACGCATGATTCTGTTTTCCGGTCGCCGGTACTGCCTGTGATTGAAGGCGGTTCAGTTTTTCAGAATGAAATTGATCTTTTTAAAGAACAACTCTGTTTGTACACGGATCAGAGTGGGGCGGGGTCCCGGACGGAGAACAGTAAGAAAATTACCCTTGTTATGGATAGTTCCCTGGCGGCGGAAGCCTATACCCTTGAGATAAGACCCCAGGGCCTTATCCTAAAGGCTGCGTCTCCCGCGGGTGCATACCACGGCCTGCAAAGCCTCCGTGAACTTATCCTCTCTTCCGGCAGAGATGACGGCATCGTCCTGCCCTGTGCGGAGATTGCTGATTATCCCCGTTTTCCCTGGCGCGGCTTTATGCTGGACTGTTCAAGGTACTTTTACAGTACGGAATTTATCAAAAAGATTATTGACGCACTTTCCCTGCATCATATCAATGTATTCCATTGGCACTTGACCGACGACCAGGGTTGGCGTCTGCCGGTTCAGAAATACCCACTGCTTACCGAAATCGGTTCAAAACGGCTTGAGTACCGTTATAGAGATATGTATAGCGGCGGTTTTTATTCCAGGGAAGATATACGCGATATTGCCGCTTATGCCGCTTCCCGCCATGTAGAGATCGTTCCCGAAGTTGACCTTCCCGGCCATACCAGTTCCGTACTGGCCGCCTATCCGGGCTTAGGCTGTACCGGCGGCCCCTACCGCGTAGAGGACCGTTTCGGTATATGCGAGGATGTGCTCTGCGCCGGTAATGACGGGATATTCGATTTAGCCGATGCTGTCTTTGACACCCTCGCGGAGCTTTTCCCCTCGCCCTGGGTTCATATAGGCGGCGATGAAGTACTGTTTAACCGCTGGGATGCCTGTCCAAAATGCAGAAAACGACTTGAAGAAACCGGCCTTACGCATTCCCGCGAACTTCAAAGCTGGATCACGGTAAAACTTGCACGGATGCTCTCGGAGCGCGGTAAAACCGCCATAGGCTGGGACGAGATACTGGAGGATTCTGAGCAATACCGGCTGCCGGAAGAAACAGCGGTAATGTCCTGGCGGGGTAGGGCAGGGGGGCTTGCGGCAAGCAGGCTCGGCCATCGCGTGGTCATGTCTCCTAATACCGAAGGCTGCTATTTTGACTACCGGAATTACGGACACCATGAAGAGATCGGGCGCGACCTTGTATCAACAGCCGCCCAGTGCTACAATATGGACCCTGCCGGTCCGGAAATGACGGATAGTGAAGCATCCCTTATTTTAGGCGGACAGGCAAACCTCTGGTCGGAAGTTATCTACGCGGGAAAAATCGCTGAGTATATGATCTTTCCTCGGATTTGCGCACTTGCAGAAGCCCTCTGGACGCCGCGTGATAGCAAGAATTTTGAAGATTTTAAAGTCAGGCTGCCGGTACACCAGAAAAGGCTTGAGCGCCTGGGCCTTTTACAGTACCGCGGTCCGCTTGAATAGCTTGAGTGTATTGAAGGCGTCTCTAAAACCCCAGGAGTTTACAAGGTAAATCGAACCTCCGGTTCGCGGAGCCCCGTTAATCGGAATTTTTGCATGAAGGTGCGCCAAGGCACACTGAGCAAAAATTCACCAAAGTCCCATCGGACACGAAGTGTCCGCGGCTGCTAGGAGTTTGTAGCGCTTCGCATATAAAATAGTATAAATATTCATAAATATGAATATTTATACCTTGCAAACTCCGAATACTCGAAGAGTACAGCATGCCCATTGATCGGGATTTTTTGCATATTCATGCAAAAAATCCACAAG
>JAISQR010000098.1 GCA_031274035.1 Treponema sp.
TCTGCCATGCAATTTGTCTGTCAATTCCATTGCCTAACGTGGTAAATTGAAAATCTTCTAACTCCGATAACAACCTTGTATTATCCGCAGTATATACTTTATTCCAGCCTTCTTTTACGATTTGTATAGAAAGTTTGTTACTCATTTTTTCAGCAACCATTTCGGCTATTTCCAAAAGTGTTACGGGTTTTCCGGTAACCGTGTTATAATCATGGTACCTGGGGGTATTTTCAATAAACCAGGATAAAATCGCCGCGAGATCGGTAACGTACATATAATCAAATCGGCAATCCTGTCGTATGGTAATCGCTTTGCCCCGAAGACAGCGGTCAATGGCATCCCGGATAAATTTCCCCGGTGGGTCTGCGGGGCCGTAACAGCCGAATATTCTAAGATTATAAATATTATCGGAATGCCGGGTTATGGTGTTCAATATATATTTAGCATAACCGTATGGATCTTCCGGTATGGTTTTTCCCACATCCGTTTCCTTTGCCATAACTATATCAAGAGCTTTATTATACTCAGCGCCGCTTCCAAGGTAAATTAGTTTTTCAAATTCTTTCGCGTGGCGCTCAAAATGGAGAAAGGCCCGGACAATGTAATTAAATCGTTCTTCCGGTATGTCGTTTTGATTACGCAGGGCATTGGGCGCCGCCAAGTGAAACAGTACATCAAAACGCTTATTTTTGAGATACGCGTCAACTGATTGTCTATCAACAATATCAAGTTCATTACGGGCCGGGGCAATAACATCATAACTTCGCCGCAAGAGGGGTAGTACATTTCGGCCTATAAAACCCGTACCGCCCGTTACCAGTATTTTCTTCACTTTACAGAACGCCTCATGCGTTTAGAATTTTTTTACCCCTTCTCTGATAACCTCAATCATCCGGTCAATCATTTTGTCGGTCATACCGGGATACACCCCGACCCAAAAAGAATTGTTCAGCACACGATCGGTGTTTTCCAGGGAACCGGCTATACGGTAGCCTGTTCCGTTCTTCCTCATTTGGTCAAAACAAGGGTGTTTTACAATATTACCGGCAAAAAGGGTTCTTGTCTGTACTTTTTTTTCTTCAATAAACCGGGTAAGTTTGTTCCGTTTTTCAGGAGTGTGTTCCCTGGTGTTACAGGTAACCATGAATCCAAACCAGCTGGGTTTTGAATTGGGGGCAGGTTCAGGCAGTATCAACTTCTCCTCAAGGCCTTCCAGCCCGTCACGGAGCCGCTGCCAGTTATGGCGGCGCCGCTCTACAAAGGAGGGGAGTTTTTCCAGCTGGGCACAGCCGATTGCCGCCTGCATATCCGTTACTTTTAGATTGTACCCAAAGTGGCTGTACACATACTTGTGATCATACCCTATGGGTAGTTCTCCGTATTGTTTTTCAAAACGATGCCCGCACATATTATCCCTTCCACCGGGGCATACACAGTCCCTGCCCCAGTCCCGCATGGACCTGAGTATTTTATGCAGCAGGGGATTATCCGTATACACCGCGCCCCCCTCTCCCATGGTAATATGATGGGCGGGATAAAAACTCGATGTACCCATGTCGCCGATGGTACCGGTAAACTGCTCGTTTCCGCCCATGGTATAGGACGCTCCAAGGGAGTCACAGTTATCTTCAATAAGCCATAGTTTGCGATCGTCGCAGAATTGTTTAACCATCTTAAGATCAAAGGGATTCCCCAGGGAGTGGGCAAGAATAACGGCCCTTGTTTTAGGGCTATAAGCCGATTCCAGCCTTGAGACGTCTATATTGTATTGGGGTATGGTAATGTCCACAAATACGGGTATGGCGCCGTATTGTATAATGGGGGAAACCGTAGTCGGGAAAGCCGCCGCCACGGTTATAACTTCGTCCCCCGGCCGGATGGCGCGATCTTCCAGAAGTGGAGAACTAAGGGACATAAAGGCCAGCAGATTGGCGGAAGAACCAGAATTAACAAGGGAACAAAATTTACTATTAATTATCTTTGGAAAACGTTCCTCAAATTGTTCGGTATATTTACCCGCAGTCAGCCAAAAATCCAGAGCGCTGTCAACCAGATTAGTCAGCTCGGAACGGTCAAAGACCCGGGAAGCGTAAGGTATACGCTGTTCGGGCGAATAGGGTTTTTGTTTGTGGAACTTATCGGTGTACTCAGCCACTATTGAAAGAATTTGTTCCCTGGCCTGCCTCTCTGTTATATTTTCAAACATACTTTATCCTCTTTATCCTCTATGTGGTAAAAACATTTTTACCAATAGTATTCACTTTTATCTGTTTTACTTATAAAACAAAGAAAACGCTCTATTCCTTCTTCAACCGGAATAAGCGGATTATACCCCAGGATACGCCGAGCCTTGGATATATCGGGACAGCGCCGCTGGGGATTATTTGTTAAGTAATTGGGATCACCGGAAGTACCATAATGTATTGTTCCCTGGTATCCCATTGTGGACTGTCCTGCCCGGACATATTGCTCCGCAAGCTGTTGTATGGTTATTTCCGGTTTTTCTATCCCTATGTTAAAGTAGTCGTATTTACCGTAAAGCAGTATCTTCAAATACCCCGTAACTGCGTCTGCTATGTAACAGAAAGTCCGGGTCGGGGAACCGCTGGAAAGCACCTCGATGTTCCGGCCTTCAAATATTGCCAGGGCAAAATCGGCGGGAACCCGTTTATCAGTAAGTTTCATTCCCGGTCCGTAATTGTTAAAAGGCCGGGCAACGCCTATGGGCATATTATATTGCTTTGCAAAAAGCATACACATAGTTTCGCCGAACCGTTTGGATTCATCATAACAAGAACGGGGGCCGGTTATGGAAACATAACCGTAATATTCTTCATCGGTTGGAATGGAAACCGGGTCAGGATCGCCATAAATTTCACTGGACGAAAAAAACAAAAAACCCCGCGGATTCTTCTTTTTATAAAAATCCAGCAGGTTCCGTAATCCCCATATATTCGCGTCAAGGGTTTCGATTGGATAAGTCCTGTAAAAATGGGGGGAAGCGATTGAAGCCATGTGAATGACATAATCGGCCCTTTCTGCCCCTTCTATTCCTGCAATATCATCATAAATCACATTAAAATTTTTTATGGAGAATAGCGGATCCTCTTTAAATTTTCCAAGCCATGGCGGGGTTCCCAGCATAAAATTATCCAGGGCAATGACTTTTTTTATGCCTAGATCCTTACCGAACTGTCTTAAAAGGTGCAGAAAAAAATAACCTAAAAATCCACAGGCCCCCGTTATAAGTATGACGGCATTTTTTAGAGAGCCCCTTTCAACACCGGATAAGCCGGCCAAAGTATGCTGTATATCCCGGTCTAACTGAGTTAGAGCCACGGCTTAAGCGGCTCCTTTTTTGACAATAAAATATCGGCAATCAATCCACGTCTTACTGGGAAAGGTGAGTTGTAAATTTTTGAATTCTTCCCATGCGGTTACAACAACGAGTACGGTACCTGCCCCACAAACTGCCTTTGCGGAAGAAAGATAGCGTACATGGGGAAGCCGGTACATTTCATCGAAAGATGCATTTGAAGAAGGGTCATACGCGTACAAATTGGTATATCCATCCGCAAGGAGCAGCTTAATGATTTTTGCGGCTTGGCTTTCTCGGACATCGTCCGATTCGGGTTTAAAAGAAAGCCCCAGAATTCCGATAGGTGTATCAGGCTGTGCGGTCGCTTTTATTTTTTTTGCGAAAAATTCGGGCATACCGTCATTTGTTTTGATTACTTCACGCAGTATTCCCGGCTCAAACCCTGCGGAACGGGCGTTTTCGGCCATTGCCTGGGTATCTTTTGGAAGACAATAGCCGCCAAAACCGCAGCCGGGGTATATATAGGCGTTGATTCCCGATCCCCTTAAGCGCTTATCTTCATGAAGAATACGGAAAGCTTTTCCCGTATCAACATTGCCAACCCTATCGGCTATAATAGACATTTCATTGGAAAAACTAATCAAGGAGGCGAGCAGGGTATTGGATAAATACTTTATAAACTCACCGGTATTAAGGGATACAAAATAAAGGGGTGCATTGAAGGGGTTGTACAATTCCTGTAATATTCCGGTAGTTTTTTCATTCTCCACGCCGCACACAATGCGGTCGGGGTTTATAAAATCTTCCCAACATTTCCCTTCCCGTAAGAATTCAGGATTATTTGCAATCATAAGCTTAGTTTCATCAAAGTCCCACTTTGTCCTGATATGGGGAATTATCTCATTTTGCGTTGTTCCCGGTGGTACCGTCGATTTTATAACCAGTATCCTTGGTTTTTCGTCTTGTATTACTGGCAGTATATTATCCAGAGCTGAAAACAAATAACGCAGATCCGCTCTGCCGTTTTTTCCACAGGGTGTTCCTACGCAGAAAAAAATAATATCGCTTTCTTTTGCTGTCTCTGTGGCACTCTGTGATATCAGAAATTCCCTGCCAAGATAATGCCGCAGGACGGTATCCAGTCCCGGTTCAAGAAAGGGAAGATACCCATTGGTAATAGTTTCCCGGCGTTTCAGATCAATGTCAAAGCCCCTGGTCCTAAACCCCTTTTCGGCAAAACCAAGAGAAGTGGTCAAGCCGACAAAACCCAGTCCAAAAATTCCGATTTGCAGTTCCATTATTTTAGCCATAAAGCCCAGGGGGCTTTTCCTTTTGTCCACAGATTGGTTAGCTCATTTTTTTCCCGCAGGGTATCCATTGAATGCCAAAAACCCGGATGTTTATAGGCGGCCAGTTGGTTATCTTTAGCTAATTGCTGAAACGGCTCCTGTTCCAAAACAGTAGCATCTCCATTTCTTAAATAAGAAAAAATACCGGATTCCATGATAAAAAAACCGCCGTTTATCCAGGCGCCGCCGTTTAGGGGTTTTTCATGGAAAGATACTATGTTCCCCTCCGCGTCAATATTCACAGATCCGTATTTTCCGGCGGGCTGTATGGATGTTACGGTCGCAATTTTTTTGAGTTTTTCATGCAATTTCAATACTTCCGGTATATTAACATCGCTTACCCCATCACCATAGGTAAGCATAAAACGTTCATTTCCAAGAAACTGCCTTGCCCCAAGGAGCCTCCCTCCTGTCATGGTATTCTGTCCCGTATAGAGCATGGTAACCCGCCATGGTTCAGTCCTGTGATTATGTATTTCTACGGTATTTTGTACCATATCAATAGTTATATCCGAATATCTGGTATAGTAATTTATAAAATAGTCTTTAATGATATGAGATTTATAACCGGTAAGGATAACAAAGTCATTAAATCCCCAGTAAGAGTAAATTTTCATAATATGCCAGAGTATAGGCCTGCCCCCTATCTCTACCATGGGCTTCGGTTTTAGTTCTGTCTCTTCAGAAAGTCTGGTTCCCAGACCGCCGGCCAGAATAACAACTTTCATATGATCATTTAGTCCTTAGGCAATAACAAACCATTCCCGAAGTAATCCGGGAAAAAATTAATCAATCAAAGGCACGAACAGGGGAGGGTAGGCCGCCGAAACAGGCTCTATTCCACCGAACGATTGCTGTAAAACCCGACCGTCTGCAATAAACAGGTAACCGCTTATGAATATACTTTATCCCTTATTGAGGAAAAAGTCAAGTACACGCATACCGCTTATTCCCTAAGCGGTGTAAGTGTTCCATTGGCGATTCGGATACGCCTATCGCAGCGTTCCACCGTACTAAGCCGGTGAGCGATGATAATAAGGGTTTTGTCACCGCTTACGTCGTATATTTCATCCATTATTTCCGCTTCGGTGGCGTCGTCAAGGGAAGAGGTAGCTTCGTCCAGAACCAGCACTTCAGGATCGTTATATAGGGCCCGGGCAATGCCGATACGCTGTTTTTGGCCGCCGCTTAATTGGATGCCCCCTTCACCGACCACCGTATTGATTCCTTCCTTAGTTTCAAGAAAATTCCATACCTTTGCTTTCTTAAGAACACGGATAATTCTTTTTTCATTCGGTTCGGAACCGAATGCGACATTAGCCGCCACAGTCCCGTCAAAAAGGTATATATTCTGGGGTATATATCCAATCTTACTCCGCCAGGATCGTATATTGGAACTGTCAATTAAGACATCATCCACATAAAGACGACCCTCCATGGGCCGGTAAATACCAATGATCAGATCCACCAGGGTGGTTTTACCGCTTCCACTTTCACCGGTAATGGCGACTTTTTCGCCCTTTTGTATTTCAAGGGAAATATCCTTGATAACGTCTCCGCCTTTTAAATAGCGGAACCAAAGGGCATCCACCCGTATGGTAGAAGTAAATGAAACCAGATCCGATCCTTCCTGTTCGGTTTCTATTTTGAGCTCTTCATGTATTTTTTCCACGGAATGTTGTAAAAAGGCTATGTTGTTGGTATATTCCATGCTGCGGTTTATCGCGGGAAGCATACGGTACATGGCCAGCGCAAACATAGACACAATTGGAATGATTCTGGCGGGAGAATTATAACGCCACAGAATATAGCAGACCGAACCGATTAACAGGGAAAACCCTAAATTTTCAAGGATATTTCTTGGTACAGCCCCCAGGGTATTGGCGATAATAGAAAAATATGAAAGTTTCGACGTTGAGTTGGTAAAAGCATCAAGTATTTTATCTTCATTGCCCTTGAGCTTAACGAATTTAAAATTACCAAAGGTTTCCCATAAAATGTGAATTACCTTTACATTTGCCGTATAACGCTTCTCTCCCAACCTTTTGGTTTTTCGTATAAGGGTAAAAAAAATAAATAAAATACTTGCCACGAGGATAAGGCTCAAAAGCAGGGTCATTTTCCAGTTGACAAAAAGAAGGGCGCCATAAAAAAACAGTACTGTGATAAGCTCTGAGCAAACTTTTAATAGATTCATCAATACAGTACTTAAATTACTTGCCTCTGTGTTTACCATGTTGGTAAGGGTAGCGGAATTCTTTTGAACAAAGAGTTTATAAGGCATGGTCATATAGGTTTTGAAGACCCGGCTTGAAAAATAGCGAAAGGTTCCCAGGGAAAATTTATTTATTATATAGTTATAAAAGACATTGTAAATAGATCTAAAAAGGTAAAAGATAATTATGGCGCCGCCAAAGCTGATAATAAACCTGTTTTTGCTGGCAAAATGGAAAAAATCATAAATAAGCTTGTACCTGCCGGAATCAATGACGGTCGGGTTTGAGGCCACCGAGATAAAGGGCATTATTATCGAAATACCAATGGTTTCAACGGCAGACAACAGAATGGTAAGAAAAAAAAGAACTATCAGGTAAAACTTCCGCCTGCGATCCAGGAGGCGGAGTATTTTACCCGGCAGATTTAGTATTGTTTTAAGCATGACCCCTTCACTAGTAAAAATGCCCCATGCCGATAAAAATCTCCTGGTTAACCCCGCCCGGTTTGGTCCCGATCCGGAGGGCTTCGTTGAGATTCCAGCCAGCGCTGAGCCTAAGGTAAAAGCTGCGCCAG
>JAISQR010000108.1 GCA_031274035.1 Treponema sp.
CCTCTCAGGCCTTGAATTCCTGGCCGGCATGCCGGGCCTTGTGGGCGGCGCCCTGTGGATGAACGCCAGGTGCTACGAAAAATCCCTTTCCGACGTGCTGCTGGAAACCGAGATCCTCGATGAGGAATTGAACCGCCTTCGGCTTCCCTTTAAGGCCGAAGACTTCGGCTATAAAAAAAGCCCCTTTCAGGAAAGGAAATGCCTCATCCTCAGCGCCCGCTTTGCCGTCACCTTCAGGGCCGCTTCGGAGATCCGCAAAGAGATAATGGAACACCGCCGGGACAGGGAAGAAAAGGGCCACTACCTTTACCCCTCGGCGGGCTCGGCCTTTAAAAACAACAGGGCCTTCGGCGCCCCCACAGGAAAGATCATCGACGACCTGGGGCTCCGGGGCCTCCGCTCCGGCGGCGCCCGGGTGGCCCCCTGGCACGGCAACATCTTTATCAACACCGGCCACGCCTCCGCCGCCGACATACGCTCCCTCATGGACGAGGTAGGGCGGCGGGTAAAAGAAGAGCGGGGCTTTGATTTGGAGCCGGAGATTCTTTTCGCCGGGGACTGGTAAATATGCTGCCGGGGCAGGAGGAAGAGCGCCGGTTGCGGGATTACCGGAAACGGGGTATATTTATAGCAGGGGTTAAATATGGAGACAACGCAAGCGATAGGCGAAGGGCTAACCTTTGAGAAAGTCTGGGCGGCGATACAGGAGACCGATCGTATTGTCAAAGAAACCGCCCAACAGATGAAAGAGACCGCCCAACAGATGAAAGAGACCGACAAACGCCTCGGAAAACTTGGCAACCGTTTCGGAGAAATGGTTGAGTACATGGTTGTGCCAAACCTGGTGGCTAAATTCCATGAATTGGGTTTTGAATTTGAGAAAACCCACCGCGATACTGAAATCAGGGATCGCGAACATGATATATTCACCGAGATTGATGTTTTTCTGGAAAACGGCGACAAGGTGATGATTGTTGAAACAAAGACCAAGCCCAATGTTGACGATATAAACGATCATATTGAGCGTATGGAAAAACTGCGCAAATATGCTGATTTTCATGATGATAAACGTAAATACCTGGGCGCCATTGCGGGTGTAGTTTTCGGCGATAATGAAAAAACCTATACCTTAAAAAAAGGCTTCTATGTGATTGAGCCCTCCGGTGATACATTTACCATCATTGAACCAAAAGGCGATTATCACCCCCATGAGTGGTAATTGTATTGACCTATAATGCCCGCTACAGTCGGGCAGGGCGCCAAAACGGTCACCCCTGCGTTACCTTTATTAACCACAGACCACACGGAAAACACGGAATTTTTGCTTGAAATTCCCTGCTTTTGTCCGTGTCGTCTGTGAGGTCCGTGATTAAATTTTTGTAAAGTAAACGCATATGGTGCCAATCACTCCTACGCCGTCCGGCCCAAAAAGGTGATTGACACCTTTGTGTTACCCTTAATTCTGCATGCAGAATTTTCACATTTTACTCTTTTTTTATTACATTTCCTGCTCCATCTGTGAAAGTCCCGCTAAGGATCTTGATCAAGTCAACAACCCAAAGTACGAATACTAAAGCGATGCCAGCAAAGCCAACAATCGCCGCGGCAAATACTATGCCGGCAACAAGCAGAACCAACATTAATATTCCTTTTTTTGTTTTACCAACATAAAAATTATGCCCGCCAATTGTTCCAAGAAAAATACAGAGCAATAATGTGGTCAACCATTTTTTTGACACATCATTATCTCCATCCATATTTTTTTGCTGTACGCCGCATTTAGGACAAATAACGGCTTCCTTTTTAATTATTGCTCCACAAGATGAACAATACTTTTCATTTTCCTTCTTTTCAACTTTCGTTTCCTGAACATCCGACATAATCTTACCTCCTACGGTAATAGTATTTTTATACCGTTTGGATTAACGGTACCCATATATAAACCTGAAAAATCAGGATTAATGGTTATTAACTGAACTCTACCTGTTTTTCATAGGGTTTTCCCCAAAAATTCAAGTATCTTGCCAAATATCATGTCTAAACCACCTTCATCAAACAGGCCTTCTGGTAATATTGTTGTCTTACCCTCTAAAAAGCCTACTTTGTAACCAATTTGGTAACCTTTTTCAAACCCAAAATAACCTCCCATAATAAGCGCCACAATGATTAAAAGAATGAAAACTATAATCATTCCTGTAGATGATTTTTTTGCATCTTTCACTGTTACCTCCTCTATCTCGGAATTAACGGTATCCTTTTGCTGTACGCCACATTTGGGACAAATAATGGCTTCTTTTTTAATAATTGCTCCACAAGATGAACAATACTTTTCATTTTCCTTCTTTTCTTGAGCATCCGACATAATCTTACCCTCCCATTTTAAAAAATGTCGCATGGCGTTTCGGCTGTAATGGTGCCAGGCACCTTTTGCGTTCCAGAGGTATACGCCAACTTGTTAAACACCGTTTGAGCTCTTTCATTCCACGACCGAACATGCATGCAGCTGTACTACGGTATTACCCGACATCGATGACCCAAACCCGTAAATTTTCCCCATTATGACGGCTTCCCGATGTAAAATGATATTCTCGATGCTGCCGTCATACGGAAAATAACAATTCACAAGTGATGTGGCATTGTAGCCATCCAGTACAACGTTTGGAGGTTGAGGTTCGCCAAAAGCCCAATGAAAAGATGAAAAATCCTGAACAGAGCCGGAAATTATAATTGTCATTCCCCTTTGCCACTTCTCTCTTGTTCCTTTAGGGTTATCCTCATATGCTTTGGTTAATTCCCTTGCCGTAAGACGAGGGAATTGAGCCAAATACGCTTCCCGCTCTTTTTGCTTTTGCAGTTTCCTGGTTTGTTCCATCTCGTTTTTGACGAAGTCTGCGCCGGGAGCAAGTTCCAATGCCTTATTATAATCGGCGATTGCCTTATCAAAATCTTCGGCATTTCCATAAAGCCGCGCCCGGAATAGATAGAGGTCGGCATCGTCATCACTAATAGAAAGCGCCTTTTCTATCCAGTCCATTGCATTTGTACTTTCACTGTCACTGTAACTTGATTTTCCAAGAATATCCCTGCTATAGGAATACGCTAAATATTTCACGGTTGAACCATGATTAGGGTCTAATTCGTAGGCTTTAGTCAGGGCCTCTATGGCTTTATCATATTGACCATTC
>JAISQR010000145.1 GCA_031274035.1 Treponema sp.
CTCATAAGAAAGGCGGTTATGCTTAAATGGGTCAAGCCCGATCATCTTTGTTTTCACGGCTCTGATTTGGCGATACCCTCTCATCCCGCAAGGAAACAGGGCAAGAGGACAGGCGATTGCATCCGCAAAGCGGCGGTTAATTTTTGATCAGAAGGAGTATGAACAATGCCGGGCGCCTTTTCATGGCAAGCCGCCGCTGTATTACCCCTTCACCGCTAATGGACTGTCTATGAAAACAGGAGAATATGTTGCGGCAGAAGTGTATTTTCCGCAATTTAAGGCTATCGAATTTGTGAGAAAGTGTCATATAGGTTAAATGCTATTTTTACTTTTTGCATGGCTTCGTTTTTACAGCCAATTTTTTATCATTCTGGGAGTTTTCAGGACGGGACAATCCGGCATGGCCCCGGTGTAGAAATTCACGGTAAACCCAGCCCAATGTTCCAGTCCTGAAGTAGAGGGAAGAAGGTATATTTCGGGAAATTCTCGGCCCTACTGATTAAGACGGCTGAAGGCATAATCAACAACCCCGCCATGAATGGCGGGGTATGTTGTTCTGGTAAGGTATTTGACTCAGGGTACATACCCTGAATACGCCCTAAAGCTCCCCCGCGCAAGCGGGCTCTTGGGTATGTACCCTTCACAAACAATCAAACCACATACCACACGTGGACCGCACAGAAAAATGAGGAAATGCACAACCTGCTGAATAGTCACGTAAATTCCAGCGCGCCAACCTTGCATTTTCGAATACAATGTCCACATTTAACACATAGGCTTTTTGTAAGGTCCCAGGTTCTATTGATCTGATCAACAACGATAGCTCCTTTTTTGCATATTTCGCCACAGATTCCGCAAAAAACACACTTTTCCAAATTATAGACAAGTTCTTCTTTGTTTTTATCATTGTCATTATTTTCTTCGCTGTGTTTTTCATGATGTCTTTCATGATACTCTTCATGAAAATGTTTTTTATGAGGCCTCTTTCCATCCATTATCCTATCCTCCTGTTCAAATTTGTACAGCTAATTTTCTATGTTCCCACAATCCGATCATAAAATAAATTCCACCTATTACAAATGGTATAAAGCTGGCAAAAACATCGCCTAGCCAGAAACCCATAATACCCATTTTGAATGTAACGCCCAAAAGAATTGCTAGACAGACTCTGCCGATTATTCCATCGGTTACGCCAATGATAAAAGCAAGCATTGCATTTCCTATACCATTAATAAATGCCATCATTGCGGATCGCAAGGCAAATGCAGTAAAATTCATTACCGCAATAGTTATATAAATATACGATGTTTTAAGTACTACCGGGTTCCGGTCAAAAAGGCCAAAAACTTCTTCGGGAAAAAATATGATTATAACTGACAAAGCAGTAGTAAAAACAAGGCCGCATAATATACTGATGCCTACTATCCGTTTTATCCTTTCTGTTTTTGCGGCGCCAAAATTTTGCCCTATCATGGAAGTAGCGGCTGTTCCCAGCGCCTGGGTTACGACACTGGCGCAGAATCCGATTTTGCTTCCTATGGCGTTGATTGCGGACATTATTAAGCCGTAAGAATTAATAAACGAATTGACAAAAAATTTTGAAAAAACAACCACTGAATGCTGTAACGCCATAGGCAGGCCGAGCTGGAGTAGATGTACAAGCGTTGTCTTGTCAATAATAAAACTCCGCGGCTTAAAATCAAATCCGAAAGATTCTCGCCGGTGATAAAGATAAATAAACGAAATAATAAAGCTTATCGCCTGCCCAATTACCGTGGCAAAGGCGGCACCCCATGGACCAATTCCAAGACCGACAACAAAAACCAGATCAAGAATAAGGTTAAGAGTGGCGGTGATGGAAATAAATATAAAAGGGCGTTTTGAATCGCCCATGCCCCGTAATATGGCCGATAGTATGTTATAGCCGAAAATAAAGAACATTCCGTAAAAGCAAACGGTGCTATACGCCTGTGCGCCTTCAACAGCTTCAGGGGGAACATTTATTACGCCAATCAGCATATCCCGGTATAGAAGCCCGAATATTGTTATTACAATAGAAAGCAATAATAAAAATGAAAACATGGTACCGATGGTTTTCTTTATGCCGTCGTAATTGTGCCGACCTATATGCTGGGATATCATAATTTGCCCGGCAGAAGAAAAACCCATGCAGATCGTTGTTCCGATATTCATAATATCGCCGCCGGAAGATACCGCTGTAAGGCCCGCGCTGCCGACAAACTGGCCCACGATAACCATATCGACCATGTTATAAACCATTTGTAATAAGTTAGACATCATGAGCGGCCCGGAAAAGAACAATAATTGTTTTAAAATACTTCCCCGGGTAAAGTCTTTTATCATGACCGCGTTATTTTTCAACTTAAGTTTCCCGCATACTCCGCAGAACCTTTACGGTAATGGGAATAGCCAGGAAAAAAGAGAGGATATCCGCTACGGGGAGGCTCATTTGTACCCCCGGAAGGCCGAGAAGGGGACTGAGAATAAAAAGGGCGGGGAGGAGGAAAAGTCCCTGCCGGGAAGTGGACAAGAGGCTTGCCTCCACCGATTTGCCCATGGTTTGGGTCATCATATTCGCCATGATAACCAGGGCGGTGAAGGGAAGGCTGAGACAATGTAAGCGGAGGCCCAGGGTACCGATGCGGATTACCTCCGGATCATCCCTGCGGAAGAGGGCAATGATTGGGGGGGCAAAAAAGGCTACCACCGCGGCAATCAGGAAGAGGCCGATAGTAGCGGTTCTGACACAAAACCAGAAGCCCTGTTTTACACGGTCATAGCGTTTGGCTCCGTAGTTAAAGCCGCATACGGGTTGAAAGCCCTGCCCGATGCCGAGCATGGCGGAGCCGGCGAACATAAAGATCCGGTTCACGATTGAAATAGCCGCAATGGCCACATCGCCATATACCCCGGCGAAGTGGTTTATAACGATGGTGGCGACACTCATAAGCCCCTGCCGTAACAGGGCCGGGATGCCCCCCCGGTAAATCTCCCGGTAATTGGAAAGGCTGGGGGAAAAATCTTTAATCCGGATGCCAATATTTCCTTTCATGAAACAGCCGATAAGCAGGATGATACAGCTGATGGTTTGACTCACTATAGTTGCCAGGGAAGCGCCCTTGACCCCTAAGCCGAAAACAAAAATGAACAGGGGGTCCAAAAAGATATTGAGGATCGCTCCGGATGTCATCCCCACCATGGCGTACATGGCGCTGCCCTGGAAACGGAGCTGCTGGTTTAGCACCACGGAACCGACCATAACCGGGGCGCCGATGAGGATAAACACGATATAATCCTTCGCGTAGGGAAGTATAGTCTCCGTGGCCCCAAGTCCTTGCGCCAGCGGGGACAGGGTGATAATTCCCGCCGCTGATAAAACCGCCATGGCCAGCATACTCGTGAAAAAACCGGTGGCGGCCATCTTGGAGGCGTTTTCCGTATGCTGGGCGCCAAGCTCCCTGGAAATATAGTTCCCCGACCCTTGGCCGAAAAAGAACCCCAAAGCCTGGATAACCGTCATGAGGGGGAAAGCGATACCTACCGCCCCCACCGCGCTGGTTCCCAGGGAGCCGACAAAATAGGTATCCGCCATATTGTAAAGCCCGGAAATCAGCATGATCATCATGGCGGGAAACGCGAAACGCATGACCAGCCGTTCCACCGGGGCGGTAGTCATCTGAATGAATTTATTGTCTCGTTGATCGGTTTTGTTCTGGTCTTCTTTAGTCAATTTCTCACCTCTTTCTTACTTTGTTTTTTGAAAAATTAATATTTTTGCGAGTTTTCGTCATCCGGTAATAAGGCCGCCGTTCACGTCAATGGCGGCGCCGTTTATGAACGACGCTTCCTCGCTGGCGAGAAAGCACACCGCACCGGCCACATCTTCCGGAACGCCGAGCCGTCCCAACGGCGTCCGCGATAGTACAGAAGCTCTTTTTCCCTCCGTCATAACAGTTTCTTCAGGTACATCCTGCTCAATTGGCCCTATGACAACGCTGTTGACCGTAATGCCTTTAGGCCCAAGTTCCTTTGCCATGGCGGAAGTTAGAGAAAGCACTCCCCCGCGCGCCGCCGCAAATGACGGACAAAAATCATAACCGCCGTTTCTGCCTTCACAGGTAGTTAAATTTATTACCCTCGGCGCTCTGCTTTTTTCAAGATAGGGAAGGGCGAGTTTTGTGTTAAAAAAAGCCGCTTCAAGAACCTCCATTGAATGATGCCAAAACGCTTTGTCGGTTTCCTCGAAATTTTTCCGCATATGCCCCATTGAGCCGTTTACGACAACATCTATTGAGCCGAAGCGTTCGTAAATCCACTTGAGAACATCCAACTGCGTTATGCCGTCTTCATAGGTGCCTTTGTTTTGCGGCGCTTCGGGATTCTGTGCAAAGCCTATTATGTGGTCTTTACATTCATCACCGAGTTTTTTGACGGCTCCTTGCGCCTTGGCGTGTGTGCCGCTCATGATGCCAACATTCATGCCGCATTTAACCGCTAACCGGATGATCGCCAAGCCGTTGTTTCCCGCTCCGCCGGTAATAATCATAGTTCTGTCTTTTAATGTAAGCATTAAAGTATCCTCCCTATTGTTTCTTTTGAGCGAACAGCCATTCTTTTACGCCGGGCAAATCATAAGCGAGACGCCATGTTTCCCTATGCCCGCCTCTTAACGGATTGCCGTTGGTGTCCATCATACCTGTTCCCGAATTGATTTTCAAATAATACAGGCCGGACTCTTGAGAGAGCATTTCGCTTATGACTCTGGTGTGAACTGCGGATCCCGCAATACCGTCAATATTCCCATACACAATTTTGCTTCCTTCCGATTCCCAGACTTTCGCGGCGGCGTCAATCCATTGCGGAGTCATTCCATCATCTTCAGAAATAACGATGAACAGTTTGGAATCTTTCAATGCCTTTAACTGATCCGGGTCCCACTTTCCCGCAACGCAATAAGCGGCGGTGAACAAATTCGGGTCTCTAATCATCATTATCATTGAGCACATACATCCCATTGATTGTCCGGTGGTATATACGCGGCTTGCGTCAATCGGATATTTTGACTCCAAACTTTTCACAAGATTTATTATAGCGCCGACTGTATTTTCAAAATATTCCCAGTAATCGTTTATGAATTTATCCTCAAATATCATCGTTACAACAAAACAGGGATTCCCGGACTGCCACTCTTCAGAAGCCCAAATAGTACCGCCGTTCCCCTGGAGCAATACCGTTTCCCAATCCTGGCTTACAGCCCCCGCGTCAGGCATGAAAAGCACCAGCGGATATTTAACGGAGGTATCGCCTTCCTCATAGCCCTTTGGCTTGAACAGATTGTAATGAAGAACCGTTTTCCATTCAGGATCGGTATAGAAATGGTTATCCTCAAATTCCTCACGGATTAAATATATCTTTGAATTATTGCTCATAATACCGCTGTTTGGCCTGGTTGCGACAGGCACACTGCTTGCCGCGTACAGCGTTCCATCGATAGCTTTTATATCGCCTTTCTGTACAACAACAGCGTCATCTTTTGCGGTATAATTTTCTACCCGGCCGTCTGTTGCCAGGGCATCCGCGAGAAGGGGCGATTGAATTTCCAAATCAAGGACGACATAGCGGCCGGGTTTATTCTCTGTTGTCTTGGCGGTTTCTGAATTGGTGTGAACTGCGACAACTTTCCTGCCTTTTACCTCAAAATCTTCTACGCCAATACTTTCCGCCGCAATATCCTTTTCATATTCGCAAACCACAGTGGTAATTTTTTGCCCGTCCCCAAAGATCTCACTTATGGTGGAAACCGCCCTAATACCCGCCTGGTCGCTGTAGATTGGAGATACAGCGGAGGATTGTGAACTGCCCGAAGCAAACGCCGGTAAAGATAGTATAACAAAAATACCAGCCGGAATTAAGAACGCTTTCTTTGTGAACCTGAACATATTAAACTCCTTCATGAATGATAATCGCCAAAGGCGACTTATTTAAAACGATCATTTTGACTTAGCCATTTATCCACGAAATCAAAGGTTGTCTTTTGAGTGTCGCCGAACTCCCCCGGAAATCTTTCACAATGCACGGCGCTTGTAAAAAGATGACCCGCGCCTTCAACAAACGCTATCGTTTTATCACACGAAGACGCGTTTTCATAAATAGTTTCTGAAGCCAGAAATTCCCAATTGCCGGTCATGCCCATAACCAAAAGCGGCGCGTTGACATGATTGATATTTTCCGGCGGACAATTCCAGGCCGACGCCCAGTCGATTCCGAAAACCGAATCTTCATTGTATCCGTAATCTTCCGTTGTTCTGACCGCGTAAGAATCAAGATAATTACGCACGGTTGTTATCAGTGCGCCCTTGCGGTAAGAATTTGTCAGCGATTCTTTGTTTTCGGGTTTTCTGACAGAACGGATTATTTCCACGGAAACGCCGCCGCCGGATTTTAACAGGGGCCATTCTTTTTTGGTATGGGACATCAGCCGGATGTCCTGCGCGTAGAGTTTATTGTTCAAAAATCCCTGTTCCGCACCGGGCACTATGAACGGTTCGTCATCCGCGAATTTGCCTTTGCCGTCTTTTATTCTTTCAAGTCTTTCGAGAGCTTTATTTATGAGACGGTTGTTTCGCGCTCCCTGGGCTTTTTGGAATTTTCGTATAAATTCTTCGCCATAGGTTGAGCCTTCGGGATTGAATCCGTTTGCGGGATTAAAAAGATTCAGGCTCTCGTCAATGCCGATTCCGCTTTTTTCGTCAACAACCGCGGGGTCAAGACTGAAAAGCGACATCGCGGCAATCCCGAAGTTTGAATCAAGCAGCATAAGTCCGTCGGCACGGGGAAGGCTGTCCAAAGCGCCGGAACAGGGTGAGAGTTTTTTTGCGTCCTGAAAAACCTTTACGCCGTTTTCCGCGATTGCCTGATACGCTGACATCAGCGTCCCGCCGCCCGAGTGTCCTGCCAATACTATTTTTGCAACGCCGGATTCTTCCCGCATTTTTTGGACGGCGAGCTTTAGGTCGGACAATTTCCGCTCAAGGCTGTCCGTTTTGTCGGCGACATTCGCGCACAATACACGGTATCCGCGCAATGCCATTTCCAGCCCTATGGGGGGAAATGTCAGGTAATCCGCATCGGAATGCATCACCACTATTCCTATCCGGCTTTTTTCGGAAAATACCGCCGGTTCATAAAGCAAGCTGTTAATGTTCCGCCCCAGGCGGATAAAAGTCTGCCGCGTTTCCATTTTATTTCTCCGCTCCTGTTCCGGCGATTTCTTCACAACGGCAGCATGACACAAAATGTCCGGCTTCAAGCTCCCTCAATCGCTGCGGTTCCCGGCAGGACTTTTGCGCGTAAAGACAGCGTTTCGCAAAACGGCAGCCCGGCCTGGGGTTTATCGGCGAAGTCAGCTCGCCCTGAAGGACTATACGCTTTTTATTCTTGCGGCTCTTAACTGTCGGTATCGCGGAAAGCAAAGCTCTTGTATACGGATGAAGCGGATTTTTGAATAAATTTTTTGTGGGACTGGTCTCCACAAGCTGTCCCAGATACATCACTGAAATATTTGTTGAAATATGCCGCACTACAGCCATGTTATGCGTGATGAACATATAGGTAAGCCCGTATTTATCCTGCAAGTCCATCAAAAGATTGAGTATCTGCGCCTGAATTGAAACATCAAGCGCCGATACAGGCTCGTCGCAAACGACAAACTTTGGGTTCAATGCCAAGGCCCGTCCTATACCCACCCGTTGTCTTCTTCCGCCGTCAAGTTCGTGGGGAAAAGCGAGGCGTATCCTTTCGTCGATGCCCACCATTTGCATAAGGTTTTCGACCTGTTCATTTATCTCAGTCCGGTTAAAACGCTTTGACAAAATCAGTGGTTCTTTAAGGGTCTGTTCAACGGTCATACGGGGATTAAGCGAAGAATAAGGATCCTGAAAAATAATCTGCGCTTTTTCTCTCAGTTCCCGTAAGCTTTTCCGATCCTTTAGCCCGGTTATCTCGGCGCCGTCAAACTTAATACTGCCCTCATCGCTGTCAATGAGACGGATGAGAGTCCGGCCCAGCGTTGATTTTCCGCATCCCGATTCACCAACCACTCCCATGGTTTCGCCCTGTTTAAGGGACATGGTTATATCATCTACCGCGTGCAGGCTGCCCCGATGGGTTTCAAAATATTTTTTTAAGTTTTGGATCTCCACAAGATTAGGCATTTTGTACCCCCGGTTCCGGCGCAGTATTCCCGGTTTTCCAGCACGCGCAGAAATGGTTTTCGCTGATCCTGATAACCGGTTGTTTTGTATTTTCACATTCCGGGGAAGAGAGAGAACAGCGGGAAGCAAAACAGCATCCCTTGGGAAGGTTTACCGGATTGGGAGGAAGGCCGTCAATATTTGCCAGCCGCTTTACGTCAATATCCATGTCGGGGATGGCGCCGAACAACCCCTTTGTATACGGATGCGCGGGATAATCGAAAAGTTCCTGCTGCGATCCGTATTCCACAATTTCTCCTCCGTAAATTACCGCCACCGTATCCGCCGCCTCGGCGACAATACCGAGATCATGGGTCACAAGGATCATGGCGGTATTATTTTTGTTTCTCAAATCAAGCATCATATCAAGAATCTGGGCCTGTATGGTAACATCAAGAGCCGTAGTCGGTTCATCAGCAAGCAGCAGCTCAGGATTACATGCCAAAGCCATGGCGATTATAACCCGCTGTTTCATTCCGCCTGAAAACTGATGGGGATATTCATTGTACCGTTCCTCCGTTATGCCTACCATCTTCAGCATTTCTATTGTCCGTCTGCGGACTTCCCCTTTTGAGAATTCATTGTGTATCCTAATCACTTCGGCTATCTGATCGCCTATCTTCATGTTCGGATTTAAAGCGGTCATGGGATCCTGAAATACCATAGCTATCCTGGCGCCCCGTACCTTGCGCATCTCGGGTATGGATAATCGCAGCAGATCTTTCCCGTCCAGGAAAATACTGCCGCCGGAAATCTTTGCCGCGTGATCCGGCAATATTCTTAGTATTGATTTCGCAATGGTTGTTTTTCCCGCCCCGGTCTCTCCAACCAGGGCAAGGGTCTTTCCCCGTTCCAAACTGAAAGACACGCCATTAACCGCATGTATGACTTCTTCGGCGGACGTGTATTGTACCGTCAGGTCTTTAACTTCCAGGAAGGCACTCTTCACTTCCGGCATGATCGTTACCTCCCTAATCCTTGAGCCTTGGATCCATAGCGTCCCGAAGGCCGTCGCCGAACATATTAAGTCCCAGAACAGTGGCCCCTATGGCAAGACCGGGGAATATCAACAGGTAGGGATACCGTCTGAGATAGATCTTGGCGCCCGAAAGCATGGCGCCCCACTCGGGTATGGGCGGCTGAATACCCAGTCCAAGGTAGCTTAATGACGCGGTCATCAGTATGGTGCCCGCAACACCCATGGTAGCCGATACAATAAGCGGAGCAAAACTGTTCGGCAAAACATACCGTACAATCTGCCGGAAGATACTGCACCCGACGGCATTTGCGGCTTCCACATATTCCAGATCACGGACACGCAGGATTGACGCCCTCATCTGCCGGGCGTAATCCGGTATCTGGGCAATGGACAATGCCATGATAGTTTTGTCAAAACCGGTCCCAAGCGCGGTGGCAATAACAATCGACAGCAACAATATTGGTATTGACTGGAATATATCAAGAAAACGCATGATGATATTATCAATACTTCCGCCGAAAAAGCCCGCTATGGCGCCCACGGCAACCCCGAAAAGAAGGCCTACCGCGGTAGATATAAGACCCACGGCAAGAGAATAGCGGCCGCCGTAAATGATCCGCGTGAACAGATCGCGTCCCATATCATCGGTTCCAAACCAGTGCTTAAAACTCGGCCCCTGAAACCGTTCCTGAAGGTTCAGTTTGGCATATTCATAAGGAGTGATATACGGCGCAAAGACCGCAAGGATTGCAAGAAGCAGAAATATGCCGAGCCCAATCATAGCTGACCGGTTCCGGCGCAGTCTGAGCATTGCGGCGCCGAATTCACCCTGTCTCTTTTTCGGTTTCTTAATATCAAGAGTACGTACAGCGGCGGTTCTGTTAAGCATTTGTCCGGCTCTCCTTCTTTTTACCATGGTGTCCGCGGTGTTCGTGATGGTGACGGCGGCCGCTTTGACTTATATACTGGGCTTTGATCTTCGGATCGACAAAAGCGTATACCAGATCAACAAGGAGCATAACCGCGGAGAATGTAATCGCCAGGAAGAGCACGCAGCCCTGAACTACCGGGTAGTCCCGGTTACTTATGGCGTTTACAAGATAGGTACCGAGCCCGGGAATTGAGAATACCGTCTCAATAACCACCGATCCGCCGAATATGCCCGCCAGCCTGGAACCGGCGATAGCGACGACCGGTATCAGGGCGTTGGGCAGGGCGTGTTTGTAAATAACATCACGTTCCGATACGCCCTTGGCCCGGGCGGTGGTTATGTAATCGCTTCTGATTACTTCCAGCATACTTGAACGAGCCTGCCTTGCCAGTGCGGCGAGGCCGCCGAATGACAGGGCAAGCCAGGGCAGAATGTATCCCGTCCATCTGACAATTCCCGATGCGGGAAGTATGCCCAGCTTGAGGGCAAACAGGATTACCAGCATGAGGGCAAGCCAAAATTCGGGCACCGATATTCCAAGTATGGCGATCAGCATACATATCCTGTCGGCCCATCCGTTCTGATTCACCGCCGCTTTAATCCCTAAGGGAATACCCACAAGAAGCGACAGGGCTATAGAAACAAAACCGACCAAAAAAGTTTTGGGAATCCGGTTGAGGATTTCATCGGTTATTTTAATATTCGTGAGATAGGATCGGCCGAAATCAAACCTAAGGAACACATCCCGCATATAGCGGAGCAGTCTGGTGAGGTAGGGATCATTCAAACCCAGCTCGGCCCGTTTTACCGCCAGCTCCGCTTCCGCGGCTCCGGGACCGAGTATAAGCTGGGCCGGATCGCCGGGGACAAAATACATTATGGTGAAGATAAATACGCAGACCCCCAGTATGATGGGAATCAGCCATAAACATCTTTTCAGGATATATCTGCCCATTATTTTACCCCGGTTCCCCTTTAATCCTTATTCATTCCATACGTACTTACAGCCAGCGGCAAACAGGCTGCCGGCCCGGTGGTTCATATATTCCGTAACAATATCGGTACTGACCGACTGGGACATCTGGTTAAAAAGACCGCGGGCGTATGCCTGGTCCTTGAGATACTGATGGAACGCATTCACCGTTTCGGGGCTGTAGGTTGAAAGGTTATCAGCTCCGGCAATCATTTCCTGGAATTTCGGATCACGCACGGCGATAAATCCCTGTTTGCCTTCGCGGAAAGTTCTGGCGTCAAATTTGTCCCTCCACTGGGTCGGGAAGTGGCCGCTCCAGCTTGTCTGGTCGAACATGATGTCCCACTGGGTCTCATCGTATTTGTAACTATTAAAGAGGGCGTTGTCATAGGTAAGAATTTCCGACTTAATTCCCACCTCAGTAAGAAAGGCCTGGAGGATCAGCGCCATACCGCCGTGCATCGGGTTTCCGCTTACCATTATCCTTACCGTCTGACCTTTGTAGTTTGACTGGGCAAGGGACTGTTTTGCGTAATTAACATCATACTTAAAATAATCCTCCGTATCCCATTGTTTCTGGTAATCCGAGACCAGGGAATTACCGAATGTCTTTGCGATAACGGCCCTGCCGCCGGCCACGCCGTCCACGAGGCCCTGCATATCCATGCTGTGCATAACCGCCTTGCGGAGATTGAGATCATTCGCAAAAACACTGGACGGGCTCTGGTTCAGATACATAAACTGGGTTTCAAGATTTTCAAATTCCCAAACCTTAAAGCCTTGTGACGATGACCCGCCCGGAGCGAA
>JAISQR010000149.1 GCA_031274035.1 Treponema sp.
TGAGGGCGGCTTAGTATATTTTTTGGAGGGAACGATGGAGAAGGAAAAAAGCTGTCTTCAAAAAGCGACGGATTTGCTTGAGGGGAATGGGTTTCATGTATCCCGGATATATGAGGAAAACAACCGGGACGCGGGGAACGTAAGGGAAGATTTAGGCCAGAATTGGCTTACCGGGGCTATCATTGTACGGATAGTCCCGAAGGAAAAAAAAGAAACGGGTTAGCCCTGGTCTTTGTACAAATAGGAGAAAGATATGGATAGCGATCTTAACAAGGCGCTTGCGAAGGAGCAACAGAGGATAGAGGAAGCTTTACGGGGGTGCGGGTACACCATTGAGACTATCCAGTTTGCGGGGCCTTATGGGTTGAATATACCCCGCCTGGTTATCAACGCGCGGTCGGTAGAGGAGAAGGAAGAAAGATATGGATAGCAGCGATTGGGCGGTGTTATGTTACGGGGGCGGTGTTATGACCACGGCGTTGGCCTACCTGCTGTTACACTTTTTGGTCTGGAGACACGGATACAAACCTAAGCAAGCGGATTCCAACCCTTCGACTGGCTTGGCGGCGGCTGCCCATGCCGGTAGCGGGCCTTGCAGCGGGGACATTCGTAAAGAGCCCACGACCCCTGTTTACTGGCCGTACTCAGGGGGACACGGACAAAGGCGGCTCCATAGCAGGCGGCGCAGTACGGGTCCCCGCTTTCGTCATAGTATATCCCTTCTCTTAAAGAGAGGGCGCCGCCGGTAAGGGCCTGCTTGTACTTTAGATAAACCGTCCGGGTTTTATCCTGAATACTTCCGACAACTGGTAAGCGGTTTTGCGGCTTATGGGTTTCGCGTTATGCTCCATATTGGAAATTTTCTGCCGGGTTATGCCGAGCCGGGCCGCAAGGTCTTCCTGCGTCATTTTATGCAGCGTCCGGTAAAAGCGGAGGGTGTCCCCGGGCGTTTCCTTTTCCTTCGTTTCCCTGTACCAGTCCATTTCCGTAACGGGCACGGTTTCCCCGTCATCAAAAATGGACAGGGCGGGGCCAAAATCCTTTTTTAGAAGATTAAGGTATTTATCGGGGATCTCTCCCTGCACGGTAAACTCAATAGGGGGCATTTTCACGACTGCCAACATATTCAACCTCCACGACATAAGAGCCGGTTTCATTACGCCAGACGGCGGCCCAGCTATAGGCAAGATGGCAATGGTACAGGTCTTTGCCCAGCTTGCCGTAGTTGCGGTATTCGGGGCGCACCGGGCCGGTTTCCCGAATATCGTTCACCAGGTGGAACAGCGTCCGCTTCGCGTTTTCGGGCATTTCCCGCAACGTTTTTTCCAGCTTCTTCGGCATGCGGACGATGTATTCCATACGATGAATGTAATAGATTTTATATTACTTGTCAAGAGGAAAGTAGAGAATATCCCGGACTGTCAATATTCTTCAAGCTGTTTTGCGGGGCATAATCCGGTAATACCATCTTTTGTTTTTATTATGTACACGTTTTTATCATTTGAATAATATCCGTCAAATGATACAATATCGCCATTAAACAGTTTGTAGATATTATGTTTTGATATATCCGTTTCATAATACATGATAAATTCGGACATCACCTTCAGTTTTTCACCCTTTCGCAATGTCCTTTTAGAATCTGCGTCTTCATCTTTTTGATATGTAATAAATATCGAATATTCATTTTCAGTATTTGATATTATAGGATAATTATTCCTGCCATATATTTCAATATTTTTATTATTTTTATTAATAATATCTTTAAATTTTTCTTTGATATACGAAGCAGAAAATTGATATTGTCCAAAATTTCTAAATTTAATATGAATTGCTCTTATAACATTATTATTAAAATGAAAAGCAACATAAATATGATTAACACTAATCTGGGGATTTATTACCCAATACCCACCATTTCTTTTATAATCTTCAACCATATTTGGATCTATTGCATCATAAAATATTAGCCACCGTTTATTATTAGTGATTCTATCATCAGTTTTTAAATTTAAATATTTTATTTCATTTAAAAAATATTCCTTATTATAAACATTTTCACATAAAATATCTATAATTTTTTCAATCTTATTTTGTTCAATGCTTTTCTTTTTATTCACCACAAAATATCCTAATAATATAAAAAAAGCGATAATTATTATTGAAAAAAATGTAGACATAAGATACTCCAAATAGTTAATATATTATATTCATAATTAGCAGACCTGTTATGTGAACGGGGGATACACCTACGTAACATTAATTTACGTCATCCCTAAATGCAATGGCATTTATAACCATAATTAATATTGGGGCGCCAACAAAAAGACCGATTGCCTGCAATATTGACCAATCCCAATTTATAATGGCTCCTCTAATACCAAGCAGTGTACCGACTATGGGTATCTCGCCTAAGATTAATGCGATGATAACACCAAAGAACCCGCCAAGCACATCGGTTAAACCATTTAGCATTGCTGCCATCTGAACAAGTCCTAATATAATCCATCCAATAATAGCGACTGATTTCATGTTTTGTTTTCCTTTCCGTCTTATTTTGAAGAATCATTCTTCCTTATTCACAAACGGGATGATGTTCCCGCGCCATGGGCCTGGTTCCTCTGTGCCGCCGGGCCTGTTATTCCCGCTTCCGCCGGCCGGAAAAAGTGGGGGATACATTGAGGCCTCCTTTGATTCTGGACAGTTTTATATCTATGATTGCCTCAAGCTCCTGCCGGTCCCCGGCGGGGAGCTTTTCTATCTTGCCGGACAGCTCCAGGGCCGCGGCCGAAACGCCTTCCGGCACGGCGCCGGTCAGCAGTTCCTCTACCGTTTTATCCAGCACCCGCGCGACTTTGAACAAATCCATGGCCCTGGGGTTTATGTCCTCTACCTCAAGCCATTTGTCGATGGTCCGCTTGGGTACGTTTGACCTGGCGGATACTTCCTTGACGTAGAGCCCGCTGGTTTTTATGGCTTTGCGCAAATTATCCTTTAACATTCTGGACTCAAGTATACCAAATTTACCGTGCCGGTATTCCGGAAATATTTACGAAACAATGGGGAATAGTTATGGAGTAATACCCTTTAATGGGTATTACGCTGTTTTCCCTTAAAGAGTTTTTTGTCCAGTATCGAAAAGACCAGGCGGACTTTGTTCTCAAGGCGGTCCCGTCCCTGCTTTTCCTTGTGGTTGTACCGCTTCGACACGTCCCCTGAGACCTTGTGGCCCATGAAGTATTCTTCTATGTCTTCCCCCAGGCCTTCGGCGTTCATCAGGGTCTTCCAGAAGTG
>JAISQR010000194.1 GCA_031274035.1 Treponema sp.
AATCTCTTCGCCCGCCAGGTTAATGTGATACGTTTTCGGCCTCGGCATACTTCACCCCCTTTCTTGAGTAAAGTATACCATATGTTATGCCGTATATCAACGATACAATACACTAGGAGCCTGTGGGACTTTGGTGAATTTTTGCATGAATATGCAAAAAATCCACAAGTGCAATCGGACACGAAGTGTCCGCGGCTGCTAGGAGGGCGGCGTCGAGCTCGTCTTGCTGCTATGACCGTTTTTTAAGAGCCGGATTTCTTCTTCAAGCTCTTTTACCCGCTTCGCCAGCTGTTCTAACAGCGTTTTAAGTGTTTCATACTCGGATTTGAGTATGGTTACCGTTTCCTCTCCCATGTTTTTAACGTAACATGGCATCCTTAAAAAGAATAGCCCTTCTTACGCACCCCTGAGTAGTTACGATAAATTTCTTAGTGGAAATCACCCCAGCGTTTACCTGTTTCCACGCTTACCCGCAGGGGTATTCTCAGCTTAACGGCGTTCTCCATCTCGGCCTTTACCAAAACCGCCGTTTCACCGGCACACTGTTCAGGACATTCGAGGATAAGTTCATCATGCACCTGAAGGAGCATGCGTGCCGGGCTTTTGCGGCTCGCCAGAGCCTTATCCAGATGCACCATAGCAATTTTGACAATGTCGGCGGCGGAACCTTGGATAGGGGTGTTCACCGCCACCCGTTCGGCGGCGGCCTTCTCGGTACGATTGCGCGAGTTGATAGCCGGTATATAGCGCCTTCTCCCCAGGATGGTCGAGGCATAGCCCAGTTTTTCAGTCTTGCCGATCATCTCTTCGATAAAGCGGCTTATGCCGGAATAGGTTTTAAAGTAAGCATCAATAAAAGCCTGTGCTTCGCCGCGGTGTATGCCAAGTTCATTGGAAAGGCGGAAGGAACTCATACCGTACATCACCCCAAAATTGATGGTTTTGGCAATACGGCGCTGATCGCCGCGTATTTCGCTTTCCGGTATGCCGAAGATAAGGGATGCTGTCCGTGCATGGACATCCTTACCTTCGCGGAACGCGGCAAGAAGGTTTTCATCTTCGGAAAGATGGGCCAGGACGACCAACTCTATTTGACTGTAGTCGGCGGAGATGAGGAGGCAGCCCGGTTTTGCAATGAATGCCTCCCGTATCCGACGGCCTTCTTCCTCCCGTATAGGTATGTTCTGCAAGTTAGGCTCACGGCTGGAAAGGCGGCCTGTAGCGGCGCCGGTCTGGATAAAGTTAGTATGAAGCCTATCCTGGTCATCCGCTATGTTTGCGAGGGTATCCACGTAGGTAGACTTGAGCTTTGCCAATGTCCTGTGCCTCAGGATGAGGGCGGGAACCGGATCTTCTTCCCCTGCCAATTCTTCCAGGGCGGCGGCGTCGGTAGAGTAGCCGGTCTTGGTCTTCTTCGTCATCTTGCCGGGCTTGAGCTTCCGCTCGATATACAGCACATCCTGAAGTTGTTTGGGCGAAGAAAGGTTAAACTCATGCCCAACGGTTTTCCAGGTTTCCTCTTGAATGCTGTTCAGGTTTTTGCTCAGTTCTTCTCCATAATCCCTGAGAACCTGGGGAGCGATCCGTATGCCTTCGCCTTCCATTTCGGCAAGTATCGGCAGCAGGGGCATTTCCAGGTCAAGAAAGAGGCCCAGGAGTTCCGCCTTTTGCAGTTTCGGCACAAGATGACACATAGTCCTCATGGTAAGGTCCGCGTCCTCCGCCGAATAACGGCATGCGGTTTCCAGGCTGACTATATCAAAGGTAGAGCCCTTGGGCACAATGTCATTGTACGCAATAGGGCTGGCGTTAAAGAAATGTACGGCAAGAGAATCAAGCGAATAGTTGGCCCGCTCCGGGTCCACAAGCCAGGCTGCCACCATAGTATCCCAAATTTTACATTGCCACCTCGGCAGGCCCCAGCCCCTGCTTACCTTGTAGTCGTACTTGGCGTTATGGGCGGCTATGGTCATATCCAGGTTTGCAAGCAGGGGCGCAAGGAGTTCTTTCACTTTAACAGGATCTAAAAAAGGCGCGGTATAGAGAGCGGAAGACGAATTTTCCCCGCTTCCTGGGCCTTGCGCTTCCGTAGCGGCGCCATATGAACGATGGGGGGCAACCGGCACATAGACGGCTTCTTTCGGCCTTAAAGCCAGGGAAATCCCTATTGGCCGGGCATTCCAGGCATCCAGGGAATCGGTCTCAAAATCCAGGGCAAGGAGCTTCTGTTTGCACGCTTCGCCAAGCAGTACTTCAAGTTCGGTAAGCTCCAGGATGATACGGTAAGAACCTTCCCCCAGCAATGCGGGATCGGCTGTCTTTTCAGCAGGGCCGCCCTTGTCCGCACCGGCATTTTCCGCCGGACCGCTTTCGGCAGGTATGCCGCCCCTATCCTCCGCGGCCGCGCCATTTTCCGTGCCTTTATCTTTGCCCTTCTCCCTGCCCGCTTTTGCGGCGGGCGCCAGGGCCAGGGCGCTTTGCCGTATGCCCTCTCGCAAAAGCACCTGCGCTCCGGCGCTTCGGTTTAGATTTTCTACGGAAAGCTCATCAAGACTCTTGATAGGTAGGGGAACATCCTCACGCAATGCGATAAGCGATTTTGAGAAATAGGCGCTTTCCTTCCCGGCTGCAAGTTTCTTGCCTGCCGCCCCTTCAATACCGGCTATGTTTTTATAGATTTCTTCCAGCGAACCGTAACGGGTCATCAGTTTGACCGCGGTCTTATCCCCTATGCCCTTAACCCCCGGTACATTGTCCGAACTGTCGCCTGTAAGGGAGAGAAGTTCAAGCATCTTGTCTGGGTTAACGCCCCATTCGCTCTTAACCTCCGCCGGGCCGACAAGTTCGTAGGGTAAGCCCTGAGATTCCGCGCCGCCGGAAACGGTTCTACCGGAACCCGAGGGGACGGCCGACTTCATAGGCCGCAGTTCGTAAGTTCCTCTGCCCACAAGTTGAAGCAGATCCTTGTCTGAAGAAAGGATATAGCATTGTCGGCCTTCCTTCTGCGCTTTTTTTGCCAGTGTCGCAATGATGTCGTCTGCCTCAAAGCCGTCAACACGCAGATAGGGCAGTCCAAGCGCGGCAAGGGTTTCTTCCACAAGGGGAACCTGGTCGTGGAGATCCTCCGGCGTCTTCTGCCGCGTAGCCTTGTATTCACGGTACATTTCGTGCCGAAAGGTCGGCGTGCGGGAATCGAAAACCGCGGCCAGACGCAGCGGTTTTTGAACAAGGAGGAGCGGCGGCTGGCCGCCATCCGCCGGAACCGCGCCCCCCGGCCTTACCAGTAGTGTCGGATCGGTCTCGTATGGTACGGCAGGCGCACCCTCATTCAAAAGCATCACCAGGGTACGGGCAAACCCGAACAGAGCCGAGACATTTTTACCTGTGTTGTTCCGCAGGGGCCTGCTAACAAAGGCAAAATAGGAGCGGTAAATTAATCCATACGCATCAATAAGGTAAAGCGGAGGGGGGGGCTGATTCATGTATTCAATATAACAGAGAATAATTATGAACGGCTAGCCTATGGGCACTAAACAGCGGTTTTACTTTTGAGTCCCCTCCGAAAACCGGGGATTCAAACGGCTGGCAGTGAAGCGCCGAGCAGAAAACGGAGTATCAGCAAAAGAGTGTTCGCTAGGAGTTTATTGCGCTTCGCGCATAAAATGGTATAAATATTCATAAATGTGAATATTTATACCTTACAAACTCCGAAAGCATGCCCGTTGATCAGGATTTTTTGCATGAATATGCAAAAAATCCACAAGTGCAACAGGCTGCTAGTTCCTCATTCCTGCCGCCACCCACGCCGCTATCCGGCGGAAGTTCACCCACAGACACCGTGAAATTGCCCATATCCTGTGCTTCGCAAGCCCCCGGTAGCGGCTTTTGTCCGCACGGTAGTGATAGCCCATCTGGAATATCGCCGCCTCCACATTGTT
>JAISQR010000292.1 GCA_031274035.1 Treponema sp.
CTCCCCCTCTTCCAAATCCGCGAACTGGTCCAATAGCTCTATCTTCTGCCCTGCCCCGTCATACACCGTGAACGCCCGCGCCCGTAACCTCAGCACGAACCCGCTCCCCAGCGCCCTCAGATGCTCCATCCCCGGTATGTTCCCGTATGCCCGGTCAGCCACTACTAGAGCGTTCGGCCCAAGCTGTTCAAACCGGACCAGCTTTTCCCCATTTTCCTTGTTCGTTAGATGCATTTCCTTCATACTCAGCGTGTAGGCGTCAAGACAATAATGTAACATGCTGTAGGTCTTCGCCGCTCCCCCATCGCTGCCGTCTATCAGGTACACATCCTTCCCGTCTAACCACAGGGGTTTTTCCACTAAACACCCCCCCTGCCGTAACAGATTCACACACAGCCACTCAAGCCAGTCCGCGCTGTTTCGTATCCGGTTGTAGGCCGCGTTCTTGTTGAGCGTGAACTCACCCCCAAGATTGATGATGGCCGATGTCCCGGCAAACGATTTGCCTTCAGTCAGATACACCAGTATCAAGCGCAACAGTTCTTCGGGTGTTTTGATTCCCCGTGCCCGCACTAAAGCCTTTAATTCCTTCGCCTTTTCTTCCCACCCCTCGGGGAGGAGTTCCAACAGTTTATTGAACCCCTTGTTTTCCTCTTCCATCCCTCTATTCTACACTGTTTTCTCCCTTATGTGTACGCATATGGTGTCAGTCACCCCTGTGTTACCTATCCACCGTCCGCGTTTATTCTTTATACAACAACGAAAATGCCGCCCTGCGGACGGCGCATCGTCTAAAATTTCTCAGGGGCTGACCTGTTTGGTTCCGTAAAAGGTTCCAGTCACCGGATTGGGCGCAACTAAATACATAGTCATTGTTGTAGCACTCGTGAGGGCAAACATTCCTATGTCCGCATTTAAGGTATTACTATGAATGAGTCCGTAATTTCCCGTCAGGGTATATATCCCGGTATCACTATAATATGGGGCTAAAGTAAACGTCCAGGTTCTGCCGCTGGTGAAAGTCGCGACCACTATGCCTCCATCGATATCCGTATTCCAGGTTCCTTCCGGGGTTATTATGCCAGTGACATTATCGTCAGGGGCAAAGACGGCACAGAGTGGGGTGTCCGCGTTAATGGTGAACGTGTAGGGGTTGTTTGTGGAAACCGAACCCATGCCTGCGATGTTGTTGGACCACCTTACAAAATGGTAGCCCGTGGCTGCGGTAGCCGTAACGGTGACGCTGGTCCCCACGGCGTTTCCCGTGGGACTCCCATTCGTAATGGAGACGGACCCCATTCCGCTTGAGCCGTCTGCCACAGCGATGGAAAGGGCGAAAGTATTACCGTCGTCAGGGGCAAAGACGGCACAGAGTGAGGTGTCCGCGTTAATGGTGAACGTGTAGGGGTTGCTCGCGGAAACCGAGCCTGTGCCCGCAGTGTTGTTGGACCACCTTACAAAATGGTAACCCGTGGCTGCGGTAGCTGTAACGGTGACGCTGGCCCCAACGGCGTTTCCCGTAGGACTCCCGCTCGTAATGGAGACGGACCCCATTCCGCTTGAGCCGTCTGCCACAGCGATGGAAAGGGCGAAAGTATTACCGTTTGTTCCGGGATCGCAACCGATTACCAATATTCCAAATGTTGTCAATATCGCGAATAACCCCGCAATGTCGAAAAGTTTCCTCGTCATAATAGACTCCCTTTGGGGCTGGTTTATCTGCGCCCCTATGCTGAAATTTACCCACCCGCAAGGGTCGGGTGCGGGTCAAAATGACTCGCTTTGAGGCACAATTCCCTGAATTTCGGCATAGGAACCGCAAAATTCTACAGGAATATGACACAATAGGCAAAGTATACTTGCCCTATGAATAATGTGTCAATAGCCATAAATCATTTAACATTGTCTATAAGGCAAGGTCGACGGTGCAGACGAAAGGTATTAAAGAAGTATTGGCTCGGAATTTGAAAATAAACCGTTTGAAATTGGGCTTAACTCAGGAAAAACTATCGGAAAAGGCCGACATTTCAACCCATTACCTTGCGATGGTTGAACTTGCCCGTAAGTTTCCTTCCGCCGGTATGCTGGAACGTCTCGCTTCGGCTCTGGAAGTTGAACCCCACGAACTGTTTTATATGCCCTCCGTAGCGGAGAACGCCCTTAACCGTTTGCAGGAGACCGTTGCCGCCAATATCGAGCGGATAGTCGCCGAGGCGATAAAAAGAACACTCTCCGAAAATTGCAAAGCCAAAGACAAGGCATAATCCTTTTCAATGGTGAGGCTTTCCCAAAACTTCAGTTTTTGGGAAAGCCTCACCATAAAACAATTTTTTATATTTTCGCTGAATTCCTCTTGCTTTTTTTTAGCCTTCAGGGTATATTAATATCAATAATGATTATCATTATTGATTTATGCTTGCTAAGATATACCGGACTTTAGGGAGTTTATACGCAGAGTGGAACGAAAGTACAGTAAACAACGGGATGCCATCTTAAAGACCCTGCGATCCACCCATTCTCATCCCGGCGCTCAGTGGATTTACGACAAGCTCAAGCCCTCTATCCCTTCCCTTTCTCTGGGAACCGTGTACCGCAACATCAACCTGTTTTTGGAAGAAGGGTCCGTTGTTTCCGTCGGCATAGTGGACGGGGAGGAACGGTTCGACAGCCGGGTAAACCCGCATCCCCACATGGTCTGTTGCCGCTGCGGTAAGGTGGCGGACCTTCCCCATCAGACGGACAGGGACCGCTCCTGTGAACCGGAGGCCGGCGGCTTGCCCGACGGCTTTGTTATAGACTACCGGAAGACCGTGTACTACGGGATCTGCGGCGAATGCGCGGCGGTCTCTCGTATAGAGGCCCGGACCCCGCTGGAAACGGCCGTTCAGGAGCCGGCCGGGTCCCGAACTGTTTTGTGATCAAGCGGCCTGTGCCGCTGTAATTTATCTTTATGATTAGGAGAGGTTTTATGAAGAAATTTGTTTGTTCCGTTTGCGGTTACGTCCATACAGGGGACGCCCCCCCTGAATTCTGCCCTCAGTGCAAGGCTCCGGCCTCCAAATTTATCGAACAGACCGGTGACGCGGGCTGGGCTGCGGAACATGTAGTCGGTGTTGCCAAGGGTGTGGAAGAGGACATCCTGGCGGACCTCCGCATGAACTTTAACGGAGAATGTACCGAAGTCGGTATGTACCTTGCCATGAGCCGGGTCGCCGAGCGGGAAGGCTATCCCGAAATCGCCGAAGCCTACAAGCGCTACGCCTTTGAGGAAGCGGAACACGCCGCGAAATTCGCGGAACTCCTGGGCGAGTGCATTACCACCAGCACCAAGACCAACCTCCAGCTTCGAGCTGAAGCCGAACACGGCGCCTGCGCCGGTAAAACCGATTTGGCAAAACGTGCCAAGGAACGGGGTTACGATGCCATCCACGACACGGTTCACGAAATGGCCCGGGACGAGGCCCGCCACGGCGCCGGTTTCCGGGGACTGTTGAAGCGGTATTTCCCCGGCTAAACCGGACCCGCCGTAAACACGGATAAAAACCATGAAGGCGCTGTAAGACCTATGGTCTGCGGAACACAAAGGAGAAAACATACGTTTTCTAACAAAAACTTTCTTCGCTTTTGTGTCCCTTCGTGGTTTTTTTCTGTACTTATGTCCATCAGGCAAGTTTAGATTAGGTCCTGTTGTCACGGCGTGAAGAGCTTCATTGCCGAAAGATATATCCCCGGAATAAAGACCGCGGGAATCAAATTTGCCACCTTAATCTCCGTGGCCCCCAAAAAGTTAAAACCTATGGCGGATATGAGCAGACTTCCTACCGCCGAGATCTCCATGATGATGCCGGGGCTTAAAAAATCGCGGATCAGTATGGCGGCAAGGGCTATACCCGCCTGGTAGATCAGCACCGGAACCGCCGAAAATATCACACCTATGCCCATAGAACCGGCAAAAATCAGAGAAAAAATGCCGTCCATAACGGACTTGGCAAAGAGGGTTTCATGATTATCCAAAAGCCCACTCTGAATAGAGCCGACTATGGCCATAGACCCGGTACAGAAAAGGATGCTGGAGGACACAAGACCTTTGGCAAAAGTACCGCCCTTAATGCGGAGTTTCTTTTCGGCCCAATAGCCCACGCGGTTCATCCATTTATCTATATCAATTGCTTCCCCGATTGCGGCGCCTAACGCAATGCTCACAACAAGGAGCAGAACATTTTGATTCTCCAGAGCGCCCTTGACGCCTATATAAATCAAGAAAATACCCATGCTCTTTTTAATAATATCTTCAAACCTGCCGGGAATACCCTGGATAAACCAGTATCCGGCCAAACCGCACACCAGAATCGCAACCGCGTTCACTACAGGTCCCAGCATAAATCGATCCCCCGTTGTTCAGCATAGCCGGTATCTATCCGGAGAGCGCGGACCAAAGTCCGATTTACTTTAAGGACAGGCCCTTATATTCGTCATATCATTTTTCGGGAGAAAAGACAATGTTCTATCAGGGCATCGGCGTTTACTTTCAAGTACCGCAAAACCACCATAATTTGGAAGAATTTTAACCGCGAAGGCGCATCGAACAAGAGCCCGCTCACGCGGGGGAGGGTTCGCAGGCGAAGAAGGTTTTAGTATAAAGCCTTATTTTTTCTTCCTTATGTGCGCCTTATGCGCCTTCGTGGTTATTTTCTCTTCAAAATATTTCAGGTTTAAGACCTATATTTGTAAGTTACAAAAGTAAATGCCGATGCCCTGATGTTCTATTCGGAGTTAGGGTGCAAGGTTTTTTGGGGACTCCCTCCCGAAGGCAGGCCGGATGGAAAGGGGGATGTGGCCGGAAAAACTTTCCTACAGCGTCATAGACCGCTTAACGGTCACGGGGAAGACCCCAAAGAGGCGGTCCAGGGGAGAGGCGGCGGTAAAAGAGGAACCGGAAGCTTTGTTGTAGGCGTTCAGTACGGTTTGGAGTTCCCCGGAATCTTTAGAATAAACCGCGGAAGAATAGGCGGCGCGGAAAAGGCCCTTTTCCGCCAGCTCGGCGGTAGACAGGGAACCATAACGCCGTTTGGCCTGACCGTCAACCACAGCGGCGGCACCGTCATATCCTATAGTAAAAACAAAATCTTCTCTTGAGAGCATGATTACCTCATTAATAATACCCCGGCAACCGGCCGGGGCTCTTTCTTTACGCGGCCGGGGAGAAATTGTCTTTTCCAACGCCACAGAGAGGACAGACCCAGTCGTCCGGAATGGATTCAAAGGGGGTGCCCGGAGCTATACCGCCTTCGGGGTCCCCGGCCGCAGGATCGTACACATAACCGCATACATTACATACATATTTTTGCATACATACTCCTTGGGATTTAAACTCCTCGTCTAAAATCCCTGATAAAAGAATTGTGATGAAAAAAACGAATCTTGTCAAACGGACGGCAGGATAAACGCATAGAAATACGATTATCTGCGATATGAGAAATAATGAAGAGAAAAAACCACAAAGGGCACCAAGGAACACGAAGGTTTTTGTTAGAAAACTTCGCTTTTTCCTTCCTTTGTGCGCCTGCGGACCTCTGGTCCGATGCGCCTTTGTGGTTAAAATTTTTTCATTTTCCTTGTAATTTTGCGGTATTT
>JAISQR010000558.1 GCA_031274035.1 Treponema sp.
ATAGCTTTTGTTTTCATTTTCTGCTACCTCCCCATGGGCGGCATCCTCGTCGCCTTCAAAGACTACAGCATACGCCGGGGTATTTGGGGCAGCGCCTGGGCGGGTTTTAAGTATTTCAATCAATTTTTTGAAACCCCCATCTTCTTTACTATCTTAAAAAATACCATTGTACTGAGCCTTCTTTCGCTTGCCGCCGGTTTTCCGTTTCCCATTCTCCTTGCCCTGGGGTTTAACGAAATCACCCGTTTGAAGGTGAAGAAAACGATCCAGACTCTTGTGTTCGCGCCGTATTTTATCTCTACGGTAGTAGTCGTAAGCATCCTGTTCCAGATTTTTTCCTATCGCTACGGGCTGGTCAATTCCGCCTTGAATCTTTTGGGGTTCAAATCCCTTGATTTTCAGGGAATGGACAGTTTCTTTAGGCCTGCCTATGTATGGTCGGGCGTGTGGCAGGGAGCGGGTTATGGATCAGTACTTTACCTGGCGGCCTTATCGGGCATTGATGTCAATCTCTATGACGCGGCGGCGATAGACGGGGCGAATAAATTTCAACGGCTTCTGTATATCGACCTTCCGGGTATCGCTCCGACAATCATAATCATGCTCATACTTAACGCCGGCAGCATATTAAGCGTTGGTTTTGAAAAGGTGTACCTCATGCAAAATCCGATTAACTATACAATATCGGAAGTTATATCAACCTATGTGTACAAGGTAGGAATACAGCAAGCCCAGTTCAGTTTTAGTACCGCGGTCGGTTTGTTCAATTCTGGCATAAATTGTGCGGTCCTGCTTTTGGTCAACTGGATCGCGAGAAAGGTAAACGAAACAAGTCTCTTCTAGAAAACAAGGCTGGTGGAATGAATATGGGAAAACGAAAAACAAAGATGCGCCTTTCGGGGAGCGATAAAATTTATCTGGCTATTGTATATACCTTCATCGGGCTTTTTTCAGTAGTGATCATATATCCGCTTATTTATGTTATATCCGCGTCTTTTTCTTCCCCCGAGGCGCTCATACAGGGCAGGGTATTCTTTTTGCCGGTAGAACCCGGATTAAAGGGATATGCGGCGGTATTCCGGAACGATTCCGTCTGGCGGGGATTTTATAATTCAATAGTATATACCGTAAGCGGTACGGCTGTCTCGATTTTTCTCACCATGCTCGGCGGCTTTGTGCTTTCCCGGAAAGAATTTCCCCTGCGTATCCCGGTAATGCTGTTTTTCACGATAACAATGTTTTTTTCAGGCGGTCTGGTACCAAGTTATCTCCTGATAACCAATCTGGGCATGATCAATACCCTTTGGGCGATTATATTGCCCGGGGCGTTCAGCGTATGGTTTGCGGTGATTGTCCGTACCTTTATTAATTCCACCATACCGGAAGAACTATTTGAAGCTACCAGCCTTGACGGTGGAAATTACTTTGACTATCTGTTCCGGATAGTATGGCCGCTTTCAGTACCGGTAATAGCGGTCATGGCCCTGACTTTTGCCACGGGACACTGGAATTCTTACTTTAGCGCCATGATTTACCTGAATAACTCCAGGCAATATCCCCTGCAGCTTATCCTCAGATCTATTCTCATTGAAAATTCACACAGCTTTACCTCATCATCAATAATGACGATCGATGTTCGGACTTCACTTGAAAAACAGTACCTCTCGGAACTGCTCAAGTACTCGTTGATTATCATATCAAGCGTACCTCTGCTCGTTGTTTATCCGTTCCTGCAAAAGTATTTTATCAAGGGCATCATGGTCGGCTCTATTAAAGGCTGATCTTAATATTCTTTAGGAGGAATGTATGAAAAAAATATTTACATTCTGTTTTGCGGTTTTCCTGTCCACAGCTCTTTTCGCAGGAGGGGCATCGGCGCCAACCGGTTCATCGGCTGGAGGAAAAGCGGTTGTATCTGCGCCGGGGGTATTTCCCATAACCAGGGAGAAAGTTACCCTTGATACCTTTATCGTGTTCAGCGCTGACGCTTGCGACGATTTACCCACTAACACGTCACTGGCCGACCTGGAAGCGCTCACCAATGTTCATTTGAATCTGGTGATCGCAAACGGCGCCGAGGAAAACGAGAAGTTTAATCTACTGATGAATAGCGGCCAATACCCCGAAGTGATCATTAAATCGGTAGGTGGTTCGGATCTGGTCAGGTACGGAACGACGGAGAAGATGTTCATTCCACTTAACGATCTTATTGATAATTATTCGATTAACCTAAAAAAGTATTTTCAGGATTATCCCTGGGTACGGGAATCAATGACCAGTCCCGACGGAAACATCTACGGTATCCCGTCGATTGATTCAGGCGCCAAGGTGGTCGGCCATGGTTCAATAAGCCATAAGTTGTGGATCAATAACGCATGGCTTACCAAACTGGGGCTTTCAAGGCCTACTACGACAGAAGAATTCCGCAATGTCCTGCGGGCTTTCAAAACAAGGGATCCTAACGGAAACGGTAAAGCTGATGAAATTCCCCTGTCAGGAGCTTATGGAACCTGGGCCGCCGATCCCTATCTCTACCTGCTCAATGCCTTCGGGTACTACAATGATAATCTGGTGATGCTGAAGAATGATACCTTTCAACCCGTAGCAAACCAGAATTATATACGGGACGGTCTTGTATATATAAAGAGCCTTTACGACGAGGATCTTCTGGATCCCGCCTCCCTGTCGCAGCAAATGGAACAGCTTATGGCCATCGGTAATCAGCCGAACGATATTGTTCTTGGTTCGTTTACCGCGGGGCATCTGGCCATGGGGCTTGATATTGCCAACATCGAACGGGCCCGGCAGTACACAACCCTTGAACCGCTCAGAGGGCCCACCGGGTACCGGGCCATTCCCTTCAGCGGCGATGAGTCGCGGCCTACCGCGGGTATGTTTATGATTACTGATAAATGTAAAGAACCGGTGGTTGCTATCAGGGTATCGGATGCGTTTAACACCGAAGAATGGGCGATTCGTACCCAGGTCGGTATCAAAGGCCGTAATTGGGATGTTGCCGATCCGGGGACCTTCGGCATGGACGGGCAGACGCCCGCCAAGTATAAGTATTTGAATTTCTTATATTCAGGTGTTGGCGGCGAAAAAAATGATACCCTCGGCTGGATATGGCGCCAAATGGAGACTAATTGGAAACTTCTCTTCCAGGTTTCCGGAGACATACGGGATACCTCAAACTACGAGGGCTTCCTGTATCAGGAAACCCTCAAGCTCGTCCCCTATGCCGCCGATGTCCAGGTTGTTCCGCCCCTGTCGTATTCCGAAGATGTCGCGAGCCGTATGAGCCGGATTTCAACTCCCTTAAGCGACTATGTAAAAAATTCCTTTGTGGAATTTATTACCGGCAAACGGAACCTGAACACGGACTGGGAAGACTACAAGCAAAACCTTGAAAGGCTGGGGTATTCCGAGTACGTTAATACTATGCAGACGGCTTACAATGCTATCAAAAAATAACCGGATCCTATAACATGGACGAGCCTTTCCGGTTGGGAAAGGCTCGTTTTTTTGTTGCAAAGATACGGTAGTAAAAGTATACTGTTCGGGAAAAGCATAATAAGGAGTATAACTGTGGATCGTAAAGAAGCGCTCTCAAACTGGCAGGAGATGAAATTCGGACTCTTTATCCACTGGGGCATTTACAGCCTTTTGGAACGGGGTGAATGGGTTATGTACAGCGAGCGTATTCCCGTGGCGGAATATGAAAAACTGGCGGGACGGTTTAACCCGGTCAACTACAATCCACGGGAGTGGGTCCGCATCGCCAGGGACGCGGGCATGCGGTATATCGTTATAACCGCAAAACATCACGACGGCTTCTCCATGTTCAAAACCGGGGTGTCGCCCTTTAATATCACGGACGCCGCGCCCTATAAACGGGATGTCATGGCGGAACTGGCCGAAGCCTGCCGCGAAGGGGGGATTAAGCTGGGTTTTTACTATTCCCATGTCAGGGAATGGCGTCATCCAATGGCCCAGAGTTTTGAACTCCAGGGGGATACCAATAAGGTCGGCAACTACGGCAATTTCTGGGACTACCCCGAAGAGTGCCGCAAAAACCTGCAAGTCTATATTGATGAATTCGACATTCCCCAGATTAAAGAACTGCTTACCCAATACGGCGACATTCTCACCATCTGGTTTGATACGCCAAGCCTTATCCGGCCGGATCAGGCCGCGGCGCTGCGGGATACGGTTTACGAACTACAGCCGGCCTGTCTCGTCAATTCACGACTCTGCGATTATTTGGAAACCGACTACCGGAGTTCCGGCGACAATGAAATTCCCGCGGTACCGAGCAACGAACCCTGGGAGACCTGCATGACCATGGGCCATGCCTGGGGTTATACTACAGACGGTTATTTCGGTGAGGCCCGTGAAATGATCCGCTCCCTGGCCGATGTGGTGAGTAAGGGCGGAAACCTGCTGCTCAATGTCGGGCCCAGCCCCCTGGGTGAAATTCCCCAGGGGGCCCAGGCTGAACTTGCCAAGCTGGGCGCATGGTTCAGAAAAAACGGCGAGGCGATTTACGGTACGTCCCCTTCGCCGTTTAAGCAGCAGCCTTCGTGGGGCAAAGTAACCCGGAAGGGGAATACCCTTTACCTTTTTATCTATGACCAATCCCGAAAAGACATAGGCCTCTCCGGACTGTACAGCAAGGTGTTATCCTGTAAACATCT